>JAHKKJ010000303.1 GCA_020027655.1 Deltaproteobacteria bacterium
TCCATGTCCTTGAGGCGGGACGGAATGTCGGTCATCTCTCGGCACGCGAGATGGATGTCTCCCCTGGAGGATTCCAGCTTTGTCGCGGACGGGGTGATGAGACGGAAACTGCCTTTGCCATTGGGCTTTGGAAAAATATTGCCATCGATTAGCCAAAACGCGTTGCGCGGGCCGTAAAGCGTATCCTCCGGACCTTTCAGCAGCACCGGGCGCCGATGGTACATCTCTTTGTCCATCATGCCCCACATAGCCTCGGATTCTGAAATGTGAGTATCCGAATCGATTATGCCTGCCATAGAAACCTCCTATCGTTTGATTCTTTTTTATTATTCACACAGTACTGCCCGAGATATAGCAAGAAACTTTATCCTAAGGTAGTCCCAGGAATCCGTCGTGCAGCATTGCAATCACCGCGGCCGTGGCTAATCCTTCATACCCCCAGGCATGATCCACTCGGCCGCCACTTTTCGGGCCCCGCCCGGCGTGGCGGGAGCCAACTGGCCTAGGAGTCTTTCCAGGTGTTTGAAATCCACCGTCAATTCCTCGTCCATGCAAATGAGATAATCGTCAAAGGTCTTGCCTGCGAATGACGGGGAGTGACCAAATTTTTCCTGTAGCACGCGGATGGTCTCGCCGCGATGAGTTTTCATAAAACGAATCCCCTCGCGATGGGCGTGCAAAAATGTAGAAAAATCTTTTCCCCGCTTTCTCAGAAGCGTCGCGGTGGTTTCGATCGAAATTGGCAGTGGATCATCGACGACGTCGGGCCAGTCGGTGATTCTTTTGAATCCTCTTTCTTCCGCCCAGAAGCCATAGGGCCGCGGCAACAATGCCGCACTTACTTTTCCGCTGACCAAGAGATCAAAAGCCTCCTGATCGCTTTTTGGCAATTGGAGCATCAGATCTTCCCCAATGCTTAGTTGCGCCCGCTCTCGGAAAGTTTCCGCTATCGGCGTATTTCGCGAAGGGCCTTCTCGACAAACAATAGTCTTTCCCTTGAGGTCACCCATCTTTCGAATCGCCGGACTGGCAACAAGGTAGTAAGGACAGCTATTCATCACGCAGCCGAGAATCCTGGTAGTTTTGGAATCCAGAAAGTGCCGCAAAGAAGCTCTCCCCACGACTAGCGAGATCTGCGCAGTGCCGTCTTCCAACCTGCGATAGCGCTCCTCCGTTCCCTGAACATGATCCCACGATACCTCCAGCCCATGCTTCTGATAGATACCGGCGTCGATGGAGAGATAACCGGAAGGATCCCGAGCGAACTTACCTTCAGTTCCTTCGAGGTGGCCATACATTATGTTGAGTTGAACCAGGCTCATATGCCATCCCTCCACAACTAATACTCAACTGTCTCTATATTACGCCTCCATACTACACACAAATGCGATCCGGACAGGGATTTGCGCGCAGGAGCTATCACGCGTCCCGCGGAAGGGTACATCTCGCACCTTGACAAGTCCTCTCCCGGAGGAATAAAGTCGACTCAAGTTCGAAGCAACTCATAACCTAACAAAAAGGAGGTCCCATGAAGGTCTTGGATGTCTTGGAAATGGCCAAAGGCAGGAAGAAAGGACAGCGGCGCATGGATCTGTTCAGGAGGGAGAATCTTGAAACCTGGATTCTCACCTTTCCTCCCGGCGACGTACAGCGCATGCACAACCATCCTTCGGATCGCACTTACTACGTGCTCACGGGGCGGGGCATCATGAAAGGTTTAAACGAAACCCACGAGCTTTCAGCCGGTCAGCTGATCAGCATACCGGCCCACGAATACTACGAGGGATCGAACCCCTACGATGAGCCGATGATCCTGCTCGGCAACAGCCACAAGGCGACCCCGGAAGATGTGGCCAAAGCCGGCGGTCAGCGGAACGAAATCGATGAAAAGACCGGCAAGCGAATCATCTACCAGCACGGCGGCGGTCAAGACCAGGGAGTATTGGCAGACTAGAAATTCGAAAGCCGCTCAATTTGCGCAAGCCCGGCCCGGGGATGACCCGGCCGGGCTTTTGTATATTGACACCCATCGCTAAGCAGATCCGCCCTTTGAAACAGGAAAAACAGGTCAGTTGTACGCTTCATGGATGACGTGATAGAAAAGCGCGCGATGAAGAACGCGATTCAGTTCCGCATCAGCCCGCAGTTTATTTTAGTTGGATTAGCGATCGGCATTGTCGCCTATCTCACCCTCCTGCCGCTTCTGATGCTGATCTACGGCAGCCTGCAAAGCGGACAGCCAGGCGCGCCGGCAGACTTCACCCTGAAAAACTATCTTACGCTCCTCGGCAAATGGCGTCTGGTTCCAGCATTTCTTAATTCTCTAATTTTCAGCTTCGGAGCGAGTTTTCTCACCTTCGCCGGCGGGCTTTACCTTGCCTGGATGACGGAGAGAACCAACGTTCCCTGGAAGGGCGTGCTTTACGCGATGGTTTTGGTTCCGATGGTCGTTCCCGGGCTTCTCACCACGGTGGGTTGGATCATTTTGTTCAGCCGGCGCACCGGCATCGTCAATCTGATCGCCACACAATATCTGGGACTCGAGCAACCCCTAGAAATCAACAACATGTTAGGAATGATCTGGGTCCTAGGGGTAGACCAGATCCCGCTCGCCTTTCTTTTGCTCGCCGCCGCTTTGCGTTCCATGGACCCGTCCCTGGAAGAAGCGGCGATGGTTGCCGGCTCCGGTATCGTGCGCACCACGTTGCGCATCACCTTGCGCGTCCTTTTGCCGGCTATTCTGGCGGTTTGGATGATCACGTTTGTCCGGGCGATTGAAAACTTTGAAGTGCCGGCGTTGATTGGAATGCCCGCTGGAATTTTGGTTTTCTCGACGGAAGTCTATCTGGCAACCAAAACCACACCCACCGACTTTGGCTTGGCAAGCACCTTCGGCATCGTTTATCTCGCGATCACAGCGGTGGGCATTTTCCTGTATCTCAGATTGACTGCCATGTCAGAGCGCTTTGCCACCATCACGGGAAAGGGCTACCGCCCCTCGCCTATTAACCTTGGTCGTTGGCGCGTTCCGTTGGCAGCCTTAAACATTCTGTTCTGTTTTGTGGTCTTTTTTCTGCCCATTCTGATCGTCGTTTGGTCTTCGTTCCTGCCCTTTTACATGCCGCCTTCGGCGAAGGCAGTGGCCAGTCTGACGTTGGACAATTACACAAGGCTTTGGGAATTTCCGCTCATTCAGCGCGCCATGTGGAACAGCTTCGTTCTCGGTGTCTCAAGCTCGACGATCACCATGCTGCTCACCGCGATCATGGCCTGGATCATCGTGCGGACCTCCTGGCGCGGCAAAGGCCTGCTTGACTTTATGGCCTTCAGCCCGATCGCCGTTCCTGGTCTAGTTATGGGTATCGCGATCCTTTGGCTCTATCTGGTAGCGCCGGTGCCGGTTTACGGTACGCTTTGGATTCTCTTGATCGCCTATGTCACAAAGTATCTTCCCTACGGCATGAGGGCGTGCTCGTCTTCGATGCTCCAGATCAAGAAGGAGCTGGAGGAAGCCTCGGAAGTTAGCGGCGCCAGTTGGCCCAGAACTTTTTCGCGGGTGATCCTTCCGCTCTTGGCACCGGGCTTTGTTGCGGGATGGGTTTTTGTCGTGACCCATTCGTTTCGCGAGCTGGCCACCTCGATTATGCTTTACCGGAGCGGGACGGAAGTGATCTCTGTTGTGCTCTTTGAGCTGTGGGAAACCGGACAATACCCCCAGCTTTCGGCCTTAGGCATGATCTTGGTTGCCATTCTGATCGTGATCAGCCTGATGGCGCGCGCGATTGGCGGAAGATTTTCCATTCAGCAGGTATAGCTCTAGTCGGGATTATTCGCTGTACGAGGGAAAAGCATGACAGACTGTAAAGCGAGGCGAGGAGTGAGCCTCGGAACGAGCGGGCATAGGAGCGTAAAGAGGCACTGATTTATAAGTGGTCCTTGGCTAAAAGCTCGCGTTTCTTACGCAAAGTATGCTTCACCACTTAGATTTGCAGGCCTCCTCAAGGTAGAGGCCCATTGCCCGCGACCGGAGAGGCTTACTCCTCGGTTGCCTTACCCCGTAAATACCGCGGGCTAGCTCTTTCAGCGAAGCTGTTTTCGAATGATGATTTCCTCAATCAGCTTGTAGCCTTTCTCCTTTACTTTGGGCATGTCCTCATGGCCCATCATCAGCATGCGCACCCCTTTTTCCTCCAGGTTCGAAACCTCTTCATACGCAGCTTTGGCCCCCTTTCTGGCCGGCAGCCCGCCGGCCTTAGCCAGGACGGCGGCTCCTTCTGCGCTCAGGACATAATCCATATAAAGCGCCGCGGCGTGCGGATTCTTGGCACTTTTAGCGATCCCCCGGTGGCTTCCCACAGACGCCGGCGCCGGGTTGGTAAAATTCATCCCAAGGGGACAACCTTTGTCGTGCTTCATCTGGGCGACCCGCGCGGCATAAACCTCGACTGCAACTTTGATCTCGCCGCTGCACAGAAGCTGCACTTGCAGCGTGTGTCCGTTGCGCGCCACCGTGCCGTTACGCATCAGCGCCTTCATATACTCGGCGGTCTTTTCCTCGCCCCACTCGAGCAGCCAGGCAAAGACCGCCTGTTCCGGCTCGGTATCTATCGAGAGGTCATTTTTCCACTTGGGATTGAGCAGGTCTTGATAAGTCTTCGGCGCTTCCGCCGGCTTGACCAGGTTGGTGTTGTAGCCGATCACCAAGAGCGCGTAGTCGGACGCGTACCAGAATCCGTTCTTGTCCCAAAACGGGTTTGCATAGAACTTTTTCTCGGGCGTGTCATAGCGGCCTGTGACCCCCGCTTTCAGCAGTTCCTCGATGTAGTCGAAATCAACTCCGACAACGTCGGCTTGGAGTTTTCCCACCCGATGCTCCAACAGGATGCGATCCAATCCCTTGGCTCCCTGGAGCCGCGTCGTGTCGATCTTGACGAAGGGATATTTTTTAGCGAAGCCGTCTTGATAGGCCCGAATACTTTCGAGCCCCGTATTCGAATAGACCGTCACGCTTGCCTCTTTCTTCGCCCCCTCTTCCAACCGTTTTTGCCTTTCGTTAGCGGGAAGCTTGTTGATTCCCGAAAAAACTTCTTCGACGGTCGCCGATCGAGCTGAAGAAGAAAAAATTGTCACAAACCATATAGCTGCCAGAAACACGCTGAACGTAGTTTTGATTTTCATAGGTCACCTCCCGCTAGCTGCCCTGATGGGCGTTCTCTCCCTAGGCACGGCTACCGTACTTAGCAAAGGTCATCAAAAAAGACAAAGCGTTTATCATAACCGGACCCAAGGGAGCCGCGGACGCAAGACCGACCTAAGCTCTTACGCTTGTTGCAGGCTTTGACTGAGACGCAGGTGAATGCGCCGGACGCGTTCGACCTG
>JAHKKJ010000304.1 GCA_020027655.1 Deltaproteobacteria bacterium
CTCAGCACGAACGGTCAATGAATTGTCATTGCGAATACTGAGCCGATCGCCCTGAGCATCGTCGAAGGGTGCGTTCAATCGCCTCGCTCCGGATGGGTGCGTCCATGTTTCCGGAATTCCCGAACCTCCCCCCGTTGCGCTGGGATGAGAGTCGTCTCAGTGGTAACGGAGGGGTGAGCAGAGTCGACTGGAACGGTTTGAACTGCTTGAACAGTTTGAACGATTCACACGGGCGATGAGCAACATCGTGGACTTTATAGAAGGAAGGCCGCTCAAACTTTTAAATCCGGAAGCAGTGCCTGACTAACCCGCCCCAGGAAAGGTGCCAACAAAATCGTGCTCACCGTTTCTTTCTCACGGTGCTTCGGTTTTGGTTTCAGGGCTCATCTGGAGTTGGATTTGATCGGACGGTATCCGACAAGTCACTCTTGTGTCCACTTGGAGACCGGTTTAGGCAGCGATCTGCTATCATCGTTGGTTTTTCCAACTCTTTCATAGTACGCTTAGCCGCATTCAATCATTTTGTTTTAAAGGGCTTTACTTCACGTAGCGTTTGATCCGGTTTTTCAATTCAAAGCTACACAAGTATAGTTCTCAACGGCGAGAAAATGAAGAACCCCGCCGCAAGCAGCGGGGTATGACAAGAACGCGATGTGAATTATCCCAAAGGCGTCACCCCCGAATGTTTTTATCGGGGGCCTGCCCGCAGCCATGCAGGCGGGTCCAGTTCCGGTTTCGCCTGGATTCCCGCTTAAAGCATGCGGGAATGACGGCCTTCGGAAAGGAATTTAGTTTGACGCAGCAAGCTGCGGGGAATTAGACCCGCAGAGATTCAAAAGAGGCGTTTATGCAGACCAAGAGCTGCTTCGTTATCATGCCGTTTGGCGAGAAAACTGACGTGAACGGCGAGGTCATCCCATTCGATACCGTGTACGAGCATATTCTCAAACCCGCGGGGAAAAAACTTGAAAGTCACGGGATCAGCGTTAACTCGGTACGCTGCGACGAGATCGAACGGGCGGGCTGGATTCATTCGACAATGATCAAACATATCATGGAGTCTGATATCGCCATCGTCGACGTGACGACCGCCAACCCTAACGTATTCTACGAACTGGGCGTCCGCCACGCGCTGAAGCGCAAAGTGACCCTTCTGGTGCGCCGGCGCGGCACCAAGCTGCCGTTCAACATTCAAGGTTTTAACGTCATTGAGTATGACCTGCGGATCGACGCGGCCAACAAGGCTATCGACGAGATCGCAGAGTTTATGCGCGGAGGCATAGAGGCCGACGAAACGGACAGTCTCGTGCATCAAGTTTTGAGCGATCTGAAAGTTCAGTACGGCGATGCGGCCGGCGGAGCGGGCATGGAGATCCAAAAAAGCGATCGGATCGAATACCGCTTGCAGAACGCGCCCACCCAGCGTATCGCCATCATCACCGGTGACCTTCGCAACGTGCGCGGCATGGACGTCTGGGTGAACGCTGAAAACACCAATATGCAAATGGCGCGGTTTTATGACCGGTCCATGTCCGGCATCGTGAGATACTATGGAGCACGAAAGAATCAAGCGGGTCACGTCGTTGAAGATGTCATCGCCAATGAGCTCGCGGCGGCGATGGAAACTACCTTTTCGGTGCCGCCGGGACACGTGATTGCAACCGGAAGCGGAGAGCTTGCACGTCAAGGTGTCAAACGGATTCTGCATGCGGCTGCTGTCGATGGCGCAGTCGGCGGAGGCTATCGCCCAATTCAAGACGTAGCCCAGTGCGCACGCAATGCTTTGGAGAAGATGGACCAGGAGTTAAGCGCGGAGAACCTGCGCTCGATTTTGTTCCCACTCTTGGGCACTGGAACCGGAGCTGGAAACGCCAACGCCATAGCCAAGGAACTCCTGCTCGCAGCGATCACCTATCTGAATGACCATCCAAATTCCAGCATTCAAACCATCGCGTTTCTAGCCCAACGCCGAGATCAACTTGAAGCCTTGAATCTTGCCCTGGGAAGCTGCCCGGGGCTTGAGTTTGTCTCTGCTGCGACTGCCAAAGCATAAGGCAGAGCTGATTTCCTATTGATTCTTCTCAGACCATGCTGACGCCGATCCAGGCCGTTTCAAACGATACCTTCCTACCGGAGCGGTTGAATCTGGCCATCGGCAAGCGCTGTTTCGTCTCCTGCCAGGGTTGCTATACCCATTTTGGCCAGCACGAGCCCGACCTTAAACGATTGCTCGAAAGCGTTTCTCTATTTGTCGACCTCGGCGTGAGTGACATTACCATTTCAGGAGGCGATCCGCTCACGATCAACAACCTCCTGGGCTTCCTCGATGACCTTCGTCAGCTCAAAGTGCGTTCGATCAAACTCGATACTGTCGGGACCCATCTCATTCAAAACCCGCTGCGTGAAGAGATACCTCCAGGACTTGAAGGCCGGCCCTCCCTAAACTCGTTGATGAAACGATTGGACTTCATGGGCATTCCCTTGGACGGATGGTCCAACGCAACGGTGAGCTTGTTCCGCGCCGGCCGGCCGCAATTATACGAAGAGACTAAAGAGTTGCTCGACGCTATCGATGGTACGGCAGGGTTTCCAATGGTCATTATTAATACCGTTGCTCACGCAATGAACCTGAGCGGTCTCTCCCGCATTGGCCAAGAAATTCTGCGACACCCGGCGGTCTGCCATTGGAATATCTTCCAATTTTCACCCACAGATCAGGTTTCAGCAGAAATCAATGCAGGGTATCGCATCACCGACCCGATGTTCCATATGGCAGAAAAAGCATGGCGCAACAGTCTCGCCAGTCACTCTGCAACAGCAAAAGGCATCACGACTGAGTTTAGAAGTGTCCGGTCTCGACTCGGTCAATACCTCTTGATCAATAGCGATGGCGTGGCGTGGGTTCCTGACGAGCGCGGCCAAACGATCTCATTGGGTGCGGTTTTCCAAAATGAACACCAGATCCTATCGGATTGGAGCAAAACGGTTTTTCGACTGAGAGCGCTCCGCAATCCGCCAGCCCGCATTGAGACATGAGCATTTTTTTGAGCTACAGCCGTGAGGACAATCGATCTGCGGTCACCCTCGAAGCAGAGCTCGAAGCAGCGGGCCTGAACCCTTTCCGGGACCCGCCGGCATTGACCGGTGACCCCTTCTGGCGCGAACGCGTCGCCGCGCAACTTGCAGCAAGCGACGCAATGGTCGTTCTATGGTCCAGCCAGGCTGAGACTTCGCCTTGGGTCGATCAAGAGATCCGCGCCTACTCAGGTCCGATCTTATTCATACTCATGGACGGAACGTCCCCACGCCAATACAGTTCTGAATACCAGCGGTGTAGCTTCGCCAAAACAACCGATGCGATCTGTGCCTTGCGATCTCTCCTGGCGGAAACACCCGCGTATGGCGCAACCGCAAATGATTCGCGGCCTCCCCGCGCTCAAGATCAAGCATTGTTCAATGCTCGCCGAGAACAGATGCAAAGCGTGAGCGCCGAGCTGCGTACCCCGCTCAGGCGCATTAAACGACCGCCAATGTTGTCACCGACGCAGAATGGTGATTTTGCAATCAATGAATGGGACGGAACGATTTTGAGGCGTATTTCGGTGGGCAAGGATAGACCGGTTTATATCGCCACCGAACCGGTTACGAACCGCCAGTATGAGATTTTTTGGCGTGCATGGAAACTGGACGCGTCGCCGACCTGGGAAAGACCGGAGTTCCGGGTTCCAGAGTTACCTGTCGTCGGTGTCACTTGGTTTGAAGCGCATCTTTACGCTGCCTGGGTCGGCGGCGGGCTTCCTACGGAAACCCAATGGACACGCGCAGCAACCCTGTCCAATCCGGAGGCTATTTTTGCTACTACAACCGGGGATATTGCCCCGAATCTTGCCCACTACGAATGTCGACTCGGCGATGGGTGCCCGGTTGCCGCGACGAAATTTTCCGCCACTGCAGGGGGATACTACGGCATGTGCGGCAATACCTGGGATTGGTGTGACTCCGACGGTGATGCATATAAAGTGATCAAGGGAGGCGGTTATTCCGACAGTGCTCGTTTTTGCCGGATTGGGGCCCGCTACCGCAATAGCCCACTGGATCGCGACTGTACGGTAGGATTTCGGATCAAAGTGCTTGATGACAACGAATCGTCTTTTTGAAAGGAGAGACCCTATGTCCAACGAAGCGGAGATTCTTGAGAACACACGTGGGATGTCCCCGCGCGAAAAAGCTGCAGCGATTTCTCACGCGATATACATTCTTGCCGGGGAGTCGACGCCGGGCTGGCAGGTTCGAGTGCCGTCAGCTTGGAGCAATCTGTCCAATGAAGCGAAGGAAATCAACCTGGCAACCATCGACGTGTGGGTCAAGAATGAAAAGCTGGTTGATGCCTGGATCGATGCCATCAACTCGCTCAGAAAAAAATAGTTTCCCGAACGTCTGCGCGGTTGTCGGTTGCGATGGGTAGGAACTCACCGCACCCCATTGATAATCTCCATCAACTTGCCGGCATCTCTCAGCTGAGCAACCGACCAGGCGGTCTGGATTAAAATCGACTGCGCAGTGTCATTCAAGATGCCGTCACAGCAGGAGCGCACCTTGACCTCCAGATCCGTATCGCTGAGCGGGTTTTCCGGCCCACCGCGGTAGCGCTCATCGGCCCAGCCTTCGACCGTGCGGCCGTTTTTTAGTCGAATGGCGATGCGCGAACGCATCTTGTCGAAGCCCATTTTCTCGATCTCCGCATCAAGCTCGGTGGATATGCGCCGCTGCATCGCTTGCATCGGTTGAGCGCCGACGAACTTGTCAGAGAATTCCCGTTTTCCGGCCTTGCGCTCGAGGGCGATCATGGCGAGGGCCGCCGGAAGAGAAAATTTGGCTTGGAGATGGTTTGCAGCAATGGGATAACGAATAGGCTTGAGAATGTTTGTTCCTGCGTAAACTTTGACCGAGTCAATTTCTTCCGGCTTGACGTCATGCTCGGTGACGAGCTTCAACATCAATTCGATGGTCGGATGGGTGAGCACGCCGCATGGATAGGGTTTGATCGACACACCCGGTTCGACGATGGTCCATACTTTACCAAAACCCTGTGAAACCTTTTCTGCACTGACGCCGCCGCCCTGGACGGCGAAAAAGCCCCAGGGACCGTCTAAAGCGTCCGGATCCGCGGTGAATCCGCGCGCGGCGAGCAGCGCGGCGGTGACTCCATTTTCCGCGGCCCGGCCGACGTGCAACGGCTTGGTCATCGTACCGAAGTTGCAGCGAATGCCCGCGGCAAAACTTGCGGCAATCCCGAAACCGCTGCGCAGCGCGTCCCCCGTCAAGCCCAGTAGTTTTGCCGCGGCCGCATAGGCGCCGAAGGTTCCCACCGT
>JAHKKJ010000029.1 GCA_020027655.1 Deltaproteobacteria bacterium
ATTGTTGGGAAACGCGATCTTTGCTGCCGACGACGAGACCATGGAACATGTCGTTGGCAAATTGCTCCGCGCCCAGCGCAAAAGTGTCGCAGTTTATGAAGATCTGACTTGCGGTCAATTGGCCGAGCGACTGCAGACGGCAAGTCCGGAACAGTTTGCAGGGGGATTTATCAGCAATTCGCAATCCGCGACACGTGCATTGCTCAGTCATGGGCGCGATCCGGAGCGCAGCGATGCCCTAGTACAAGATCCGGTGGCGCTGACAAATGAACTCGCCTGGTCGGTGCGCAAGCAAACCGGATGCGATTTGGGTTTGGCCCTCCACGGGATTGCCGATCCTGCCAGTGATATCCAAAACCTAGCGCGGGGACAGACTTACATCTCTGTTACCGATGGACGCAGGTTCATGCGGCGCACGAGTACAATGGCAGGCCGAGGGGCTTACGACCGTACGCGAATGACGCTCAACGCCATCGATTTGTTGCGGACAGTCTTGATCGAAGGAATAAGCTGAACTAATTCCCTTTAGACGGTAAGACTTTCGGCAGCAGGGTTTCCAGACGATTCAAAGGTTCTTCTAAACTTCTAATCACCTCCGTCCAAAACTCCGGATGTTCCAGATCCCGTCCTAGGCTTCGCCGGACTACATTTTCGGCCGTGTCACTACCGGTAAGCCGGAGAAATTCTTCATACCGGCGCAGGAAGTTTGAACCTTCTTTCTTGAACATGGCGTAGAGACCGCGGCTCAGAAGGTAACCAAAGGTGTAAGGAAAATTATAAAACGTTATGCCGGTGATATAGAAGTGTAGTTTTGACGCCCAGAAGTAGGAATCTTCTCCACCGGGTTCGAGGACGTCACCGAGAACTCGCCGCTGGGTTTCGACCATCAGTTCTTTTAACCGGCTGACGCTCAGCTCCCCGCTTTTGCGCTCTTCGTAGAAGGCCTTTTCAAACTCATACCGCACCGGGATATCCAATAAATAAATGGCGCCGTGGCCCACTTCCACGTCGAGCATCATCGCCTTTTGGGCGTCGCTGACGGTGGGATCGTCCAACAGTCCATTCATCAGAACCTGCTCGCCGAACGTCGACGCGGTTTCCGCCAGAGTCATGGGGTAGCCGCGGGCGTAGGGCCGAATGTCGCGCATAAGGTAGCCATGAAAGGCGTGGCCTGACTCGTGCGCGAGGGTCAGTACGTCGCCCAAGGAATCATTGTAGGTCATAAAAATGCGCGATTCTTTGGACAGCATGGAGCTGGTGCAAAAACCGCCGGGCCGCTTGCCGGGCCGCGGTTCCCAGTCGACCCAGCTTTTGTCGATCACCTGCTCTTGGAAGAAGCTGCCGAGGGCCGGATAGGCGCGGACGAACGACTCTCTGACAGTGGTTTTAGCCTCGTCCCAAGAAAGCTTGGCTTGATTCGGCAGATCCAGCGGGGCGCCGAGATCAAACCAGGCAACGCCGCTTTGCCCCATCCGTTTCGCTTTTGCCCTGAGAATACGGCGGGGAAGTTCGATGTTGGCAAACAGAGCGTCAAACATGGCATCGAGAGTTTTTCGACCGATGGAGGCTTGAAAGAGAGCGATATCGAGAAAATGCTCGACTCCGCGATGGCGATTGAGTGTCAAACGCGTTCCGCCGATCGCGTTGAGCGCCGCTGCTGCTACGTCTTCCACCGTTTGCCACGCGGCGTTGCCGCCATCGAACGCCGCCTTTCTGATCCGGCGGTCCGGATGATCCATCAGCGAGCGACGTTGGGACATGGGAAGGCGCTGGCGTCTGCCGTCGGGATAGACCATGTCCAACTCGAGCTTCGACGAAATCGTGTCATAGAGCCGTCCCCAAGCTTGAATCCCGTCCACGGCCAGATCCGTCGCCAAAATTTCTTTCTCCGTAGGCATTACCCGGCGCGCTTCTTCCCGCAGCCGGTTGAGATAGTGCTCAGCGCCGGCTTGAGAAGTTCGGGCCGTGAAAGAGGAGAAAACTTCGTCAGAAGCGTTTTTCACGGCACGGAGCAGTTCGATTCTCACCTTGGCCAACTCTGCGCGTTGCCGCGCCAGCCCAGCCTCCTCTTTGAGATAGGCTTCGTTGCGCGCGTCCGAAGACGCCAGACAGCTAATATATGAACTCAAGTGTGACAGGCGCCGGGAGAGATCTTCGTTACGAGCAAGCACCTGCTCCCAGGCATCGGCGCTTTTTTCCGTCAACGGAGGAAGGGCAGCTGCCTGTTCTTGTAGAGCAGCTACGTCGCTACCGAGCGCCTCTTTGAACTGGCGCATTTCCGGGCCGTCAAACTGCGGAAAATAGCTCGTGAGATCCCAAGTCATCGTGGCGCTTGCTGAAACCGATAGTGGGCGCATGCCCGGTTAAACTTCGACATTCGTGCCGACCTTGAGCTCCAAGGCCTTCTGATAGACGAGCTGTGCCGTAGCGACGTCTTGAACGGCGATACCGACAGATTTGTATAAGGTAACTTCACTGGCGTTGTTTCTTCCCAGCTTTGTCCCAGCCAGCACTTCGCCGATTTCGGCGTGGACATGGTTCTCCGTAATGCTCTTCTCTTTGATGGCCAGGAGAATATCGCCGCACTCGACCATGATCGCCTCGCGTGAATCGACGACTACCTTCGAGCGCGCCACAGTCGGGCCATCGATTTCTCTTGAGTCTGGCCGATGAGACCCGACCGCATTGATATGCGCGCCGGGCTTCAGCCATTCGGACTTTAAAATCGGTTGCTGCGCCGTTGTGGCAGTGACCACCAAGTCGGAATTCCGCACAGTTTCCTCCGCGCTCTCGGCGACCTCGATGGCAACTCCCGCGGCCGGCTCCAGCTCTCTTTTGATATTTGCGGCGCTCGTGCCGGAAGGACTGTATAGTTTGATCTGGTTCAATTTTCTGACCCGGCACAGCCCCTGAATATGTGCCCGCGCCTGAACGCCGGCGCCCAATATTCCCAACACGGGTGCCGCCGGGTTTGCTAATGCCTTGGTCGCCATAGCCGAGGCGCAAGCTGTGCGGATGGCAGTAATGTAGCTTCCGTCCATGACGGCAATCATTTTACCCGTTGAGGCGCTGAATAGCATGACCGTCGCGAGAATCGCCGGCAGATTTTGCTCGGGGTTATTTTGAAAATAGGTGACGATCTTCATGCCCAGTGCTTTGTCCTCAGTGAGATATCCGGGCATGCTGGTGATGCGCCCCTGGATTTGTGGTAGCGGCACGACAAGCCGCACGGGCATGACCGCCTTTCCCGTGGAATATTGAATATGAGCCTGTTCCAGGGCGGCGATCAGTTCTTCGACGTCGATGAGGCTTCGAACCTGCTCTTCAGATAAGACGAGCATAAATGATTCTGATAGCACAAAGACAGCGGCGAATGGTAGTGTGTGCAACGAAAGTTCACGAGGAGGCGTTATGGCGAGACACAAACATGTGATCAATCTTTCCGAAGTTGCGGTGGATAAGATCAACGCGCCGGAAGGCTCCCCGTTTGGGGGTCTAAGACAACGCGTGGGCGCGCACATAGGCGCGCAAAAACTCGGCTACAGCTTCTTCAACGTGCCTTCAGGGAAGGCGGCTTTCCCGTACCATACGCACAGCGGCAATGAAGAAATGATTTACATTATCGACGGAGCAGGGGTGCTCAGGTTCGGAAAGGAAGAACTTGCGGTCACCACGGGAACCGTCATCGCCTGTCCGCCGGGTGCGGAGTATCCGCATCAGCTTATCAACACGGGCGAAACTGAACTCCATTACCTTGCTGTCAGTACGATGGAGTTCCCCGATATCTGCGAGTACCCCGACTCTAATAAAGTTGGCGCCTATGCAACGGCGGCGGTTGGCCAGCAGGTTGGGCTTCGTGCGCTCTATGTCAAAGACAAAAACGTCAACTACTATGAAGGTGAGGATGGCAAAGAGATCGAACGGGTGAAGAGGTCTTGTGCAAAAGCATGACGACACCTTGAGTTTCAGTCTACAACTTTTCCCTGCCCCAGGAATTGTCGAAGCTCGCATCCGCTGATCTCGCCTTCGCGGATTATTTTTATCCTGTCTTCCATGGCCTCCACCACCGTTGAGCCGCTCTTTGATGTCAAGGTTCCACCATCGACGAAAAGTTCGACCCGGTGGGCAAAGTATGTCTTTGCCTCTTGAAGAGTCCGAGCCGGTTCTTTGCCGGAGGGGTTGGCGCTGGTGGCGGTCAGCGGGCGACCCAACCCATTGACGAGTAACGTTGCAATCGGCTGGCTCGAAATCCGTACACCGACCCTGCCCGTGGGATTACAAAGCGGCTTCGGAATATTCTTTCGCCCAGGCAGAACCAAGGTCAGCGGCCCAGGCCAGTACCGCTCCATCAATTTCTGAGCTGTCGTCGGTACTTTCGCAACCAAGGCATGAAGCATTTCCTGGTCGGCCACAAGCACAGGGATCGGATTGCGTGGGTCCCGACCTTTTAGCTGAAATACTTTCTCGACGGCTGCATCGTTAAGCGCGTCCGCACCCAATCCATAGAGAGTCTCCGTGGGGAAAACGATCACACCACCGCCCTTGAGTGCCTGGACGGCTGCGGATAAATCCTCAGCTGTTTTGTTTGGCGCTTTGGAGCTTGCGGTCTCGGTCTTCGACACCCGCGGCCATCTCCTTTTTGAATTCACTGAGCTTGGCGGCGACTTTGGCATCTTTGCGTCCCACAATTTGAGCAGCAAAGATCCCAGCGTTGGCTGCACCGGCCTTGCCGATCGCCATGGTTGCGACCGGAATTCCTGCGGGCATTTGCACCGTGGCCAGTAGTGCGTCCAAACCTTTGAGGCTCGAAGAATCAATGGGAACACCGATGACCGGCATTGTTGTGTTTGCAGCGATGGCACCGGCGAGATGTGCCGCAGCCCCCGCGCCGCAGATAATAACTTCAAGCCCACGTTGCTGCGCAGTCGCAGCATACTTGGCCGCTTTTTCCGGTGTGCGGTGGGCAGACATAATACGGGTCTCGTAGGCAATTCCAAAGTAGTCGAGACGTTTCTCCGCCTCCCGCATCACTTCCAAATCAGAATCGCTGCCCATCAAAATACCGACTTTTGGCTTCCCGGTTGAATTCTTTGCCACCTCTGATCCTCTCGGTCAATTTCTAAGTATAGCCCTGCGGGCAATGTCCTTGCGATAGTGCATCCCGTCCCAACTAATCTGACTCACGGCGGCATAAGCATTCGTTACGGCGTTGCCAATGTCGCTTCCCCTCGCAGTGACGCCGAGCACGCGGCCTCCGGAGGTAAGCCAGCGACCGTTCTCCTTCGTAGTGCCCGCGTGAAAGACAAAGCCCTTCTCCCAATGCCTTAATTTATCCAATCCGCGAATCTCGTGACCTTTGTCGTACAATCCCGGATAGCCTCTGGCGGACAACACCACGCAAACGGCCGGATCTTCGTACCACTCCGCCTGGACCTCCTGGACCTGGTTGAGTTTTCCATCGATCGTGGCTTCCAACAGTGGTACGAGATCACTTTTCAATCGCATCATAATCGGCTGGCATTCAGGGTCGCCGAAGCGGGCATTGAACTCCAATACCTTCGGTCCGCTTTTGGTAATCATCAAACCAACATAGATCACGCCACGGTAACGAATCCCCTCATTTTTTAGCCCGGAGAGAAGAGGCTTCAGGATCTCATGCAAGATGCGCTGATGCATTGCCGAAGTTACCACGGGCGCGGGTGAGTAAGCCCCCATGCCGCCGGTATTCGGTCCTTCGTCGTTGTCAAAGACACGCTTGTGATCCTGAGAGGAGGCCAGCGGAAGAACATGGTCACCGTCGGTAAGGACCATGAACGAGGCTTCTTCGCCATCCAAAAATTCTTCGATAACGACTTTTTCTCCTGCCTGCCCGAAAGCGTGGCGCACAAGAATGTCGTCGATGGCTGCTTCTGCTTGCTCGTGATCGGTACAGATGAGGACACCCTTGCCGGCAGCAAGGCCGTCGGCTTTGACGACGCATGGCGCCGGATTCTTTGCCACGTACCGCTTAGCTGATGCGGCGTCTGTGAACGTGCCAAAAGACGCGGTTGGGATGCCGCTGTCTTTGAGGATCTCTTTGGCGAAAGCTTTGCTGCCTTCCAATTGTGCGGCTGCGCGATTGGGCCCGAATATTTTCAGTCCCTTCTCTTCGAACAGGTCGGCGATGCCAAGGGTCAGCGGAAGCTCAGGGCCAACGACGGTGAGATCGATTTTTTCTTTTTCGGCGAGATCTGCAAGCTTCTCAATCTGCTCCGGGTTGACGGCAACGCACTGGGCCAGTTCTCCGATGGCCGCGCTGCCTGGAGCGCAGAAAAGCTGGTTCACTTTCGGGCTTTGACTGATTTTCCACACCAGTGCATGCTCGCGCCCGCCGCTGCCGATGACGAGAATTTTCATGACTCACCACGAAAGAACAGAGCCGAGGATCGAGGATGGAACATCGAGGATCGCAATCATCCATCCTCCATCTTCGATCTTTCGGCTAGTGCCTGAAATGTCTCATGCCGGTGAAAATCATCGCCATGTCATGCTCGTTGGCTGCGGCAATGACTTCCTCGTCTTTGATGGAGCCACCGGGTTGGATGACCGCCGCGGCGCCCGCCTTGGCGGCTTCGTCGACACCGTCCCGGAAAGGATAGAAAGCGTCTGAAGCCACCGCCGAGCCTTTCAGGTCCAACCCGTGGGTGGCCGCGCGCATGACCGCGATCTTGGCCGAATCCACGCGGCTCATCTGACCGGCACCCACGCCGAGAACCTGATCCGGTGAGGCGAAGACGATCGTATTGGACTTAACATGCCGGCAAACGCGCCAGGCGAAGTCCAGCGCTTGGTATTCTTGTTCGGTTGGCTTCCGTTGCGTCACTACTTTGCAGGCGCGCACATCAACTGACCCGGTATCCCAGTCCTGAAGCAAAATGCCACCCCGGACGCGGCGCAGATCATAACCACCGCGTTGTGGCTGGCTCATATCCAATTCCAGCAGCCGGATATTGAGCAGCCGCTTCACCGACGAGAGCACCGCCTTCGCCTCAGGGGTAAAGCTCGGGGCAATGACGATTTCAAGAAAAATCTCTTTGAGTTCTTTTGCGGTTTCTTCATCGACGGGCCGATTGAAGGCGATGACGCCGCCAAAGATAGATATCGGATCGCAGGCCTTGGCTTTACGGAACGCGTCCGCGAGGGATTTCTTTGACAAGGCGACGCCGCACGGATTGTTATGCTTGATGGCTACCGCAGCGATAGCTGAAAATTCCAAAACTGTGCTCAATGCCGCGTCGGCATCCAAGATATTGTTAAAAGAGAGTTCTTTGCCTTGAAACTGTTTAGCCTGCGCGATGGAAGGACCAGTCTCTCCCTGTGTAGCGTAAAAAGCGGCCCCCTGATGCGGGTTCTCGCCGTAGCGCATGTCCTGAATCTTGGAGATTTGTAGGTTGACCGTCTGGCCCCAGGGGGCCGGTTTCTTGTTCTCGTCGAGGGAGGAAAAATAGTTCGAGATGGCGCCGTCGTAGTGGGACGTATGTTGGAAGGCTTTGCAAAAGAGACGGAAGTGAGTTGCCGGTGACAGCGAACGGCCGTTTTGTCTGAGTTCGGCAAGGATAGAGCTATAATCCTCGGGATCGACGATAACGCCGACATGTTGATAATTCTTCGCTGCCGCCCGCACCATACTCGGGCCGCCGATATCGATATTCTCGACGATCTCATCGAAAGATGCGCCGCGTGCTACCGTCGCTTCGAAGGGATAAAGATTAACGACCACCAGATCGATGGGAACGATCCCATGCTCTTTCATCTTGGCGACGTGTTCAGGGTTGTCTCTTAGGGCGAGGATTCCGCCATGAACTTTCGGGTGAAGCGTCTTTACCCGGCCGTCCATCATTTCCGGAAAGCCTGTGATCTCGGAAACATCCTTGACGGCAATTCTGTTGTCGCGCAGCAAAGAAGCCGTGCCGCCGGTGGAAACGATCTCAACACCCAAGTCCGACAGGGCTCGGGAAAACTCCACAATGCCCTTCTTGTCAGAAACGCTGATCAGGGCCCTTTGAATCCTGCCCACTGCTAGTGAACCTCCTAAGTATGAAGATGAATGCGGGGAACTCGATTGCTGATGGAGGTGAGAATCTCGTACGAGATTGTGTTTGTCCAAGCGGCCATCTCGTCGGCGGAGATTTCCGCGTCGCCTTGACGGCCGAGGAGAACAACCTCATCTCCCGGCTGTATTTTTTCTATATCGGTAACATCGATCATAGTCAAATCCATGCACACTCTTCCCGCCACCGGCGCTCGCTTCCCGTTGACCAGCACTTCACCGCGATTGGAAAGCAGCCGCGAATAGCCGTCCGCATAACCCATTGGCAGCGTAGCGATGAGGCTATCGCGCTTTGTAACGAAGGTCTGGCCGTAACTAATGCTCGATCCTGCCGGAACTTTTTTGAGCTGGAGAATGCGAGTTTTCCACGATAGGACGGGCTTCAAACAAATCTGACTCGCCATGGCTGCGGAGGGGTAGATGCCATAGAGCATCAAACCGGGCCGCACCATATCAAAGTAGGCCGCGGGCAAAGTGATGGTTGCAGCGCTGTTTGCCAAGTGCACCAGCGATGGCGCAATACCCTCGGCGCGCAGTCGTTCGACGACGGTCTTAAAAATCCGCAGTTGTCGCGTGGTGTAACTGCCTTCGACGTTTTCCGCGTGGGAGAAATGTGAGAAAACCCCTTCGATCTTGAGGGCCTTTAGCTTTTTGATTTTTGGCAGCCAGGAATCGACCTCGGCGGCGAGAAGTCCGATGCGTCCCATGCCCGTGTCAATCTTCAAGTGAACATTCAGTGCCTTTTTGCGGCTGTGCACGGCTAGGTCGAGTTTCGCGAGGCTCTCCAATGCATGGATGACCGGTGTCAAAGAGTTGTCGAAAAATTGATCGACTTGGTCCGGATATGCGCCCGCCAAAACTAGAATCGGTGTGCGGATGCCGGCTTGACGGAGCTCGACTCCCTCTTCAAGGGTTGCAACACCAAAAGCGTCGCTGCCTTCAGCGGCTAAGGCTTTGGAAATGGCCGTCGCGCCGTGGCCGTAGCCGTTTGCCTTGACCATAGAGAGAACTTTGACTTGGGGACCGACCTTGGAGCGGATCTGGCGAAAGTTCCAACCCAGGGCATTGAGATCAACGAAACAAACGGTAGGGCGTCCCAGTGGAATAGTGACCATGAATGACTTAGAGATACCCGCGGAAACGATCAAGACACCTTGGAACCTGGCTCGACGGCCTTCTCGGGCGTCAGTAGTATAACACGCCCTTCATCTGAAGCGGCGAGAAGCATACCCTGGCTTTCCAAGCCACGCAGTTTAGCGGTTTCAAGGTTGGCAACCACCACGATTTGCCTGCCGATCAGTTCGTCGGGAGCGTAGTGATTTCTGATGCCCGCGCAAATCTGTCGCTGTTCGGAACCCAGGTCGATCTGAAGCACCATGAGTTTGTCGGCGTTGGGATGGGGCTCAACACCCTTTATTGTTGCCACCTTGAGCTCCACCTTCCTGAATTCATCAATTGAGATCATCCGCCGTCCTCTTTTCCATCGCCGTATTTTTTCTCTACGAAGATAGCAGAACCAGTAAATCAAAGAAAGGTTGTCTCCGGACTACGGCCGCTAGATCAAGATAGAAAACTCTGGTTCTCTAATATGCTGAAAAAGCCTTACTGCCGGTGGAGAATGTTGTCGGCAGAAGATTAACCCAAGAAGAGGATAATATCCTGGCAGCTAAGTGCTTGTAACGAGGACAGGAGGGCGATAAACTCGGCCCCAATCAGGCGGGAAAAAGAAATAATGACGCACGTCTACCTTCCCTCCGAGTCACAAAGAAAACTTATGGAGTTATCACGTCAAGCGCTGGAGGATTTTGTCCGGGGCATAGAGCGAGAGAGAGAACAGATCGACGATCCCTACCTTCAGAGCCGTGAGTATGGTGCGTTCGTCAGCTTGCATAAGAAAGAAGAACTCAGAGGTTGTATCGGCAATTGCGCACCCAAGGCTCGATTGTTTGAAACCGTTACCGAGATGACACAAGCAGCCGCATCGCGAGATCCCAGGGTCAAGCCGGTCGCAAAAAAAGAACTCGCCGAAATCCGAATCGATATTACCGTGCTTTCGCCTTTGGAGCCCCTGGAAGACCCCCTTACCCTAGAGATCGGCAAGCACGGTCTTTACATCGCCTCGGGCGGAAAACGCGGCGTTCTTCTTCCACAGGTTGCGACACAATATGGATGGGATATCAAGACTTTTCTCGAACAGACATGTCTGAAAGCCGGTTTGCGAAAGAATGCGTGGAGGGAATCCGATGCACAGGTGTCAGGCTTTACCGCGTTGATTATCGAGGAGCAACTATGAAACGGCGTGGATTTATAGGTTTGTTCGCCACGGCACTCTTACTGTTCCTGCGGGACGTTACACACGCAATTTGCAATCCTTCCTTGGTACGCCTGCTTGGCCAGGTGCGACATTTGGTACAGGCCCGGCCCGGTCGGGGACCGTCTCTAGGTCACTATTTCATCCAATGGTATGGCCACTCGAGTTTTTTGATCCATTCCGGCAGTCAGACCAAAGTTGTGGCGGATCCAAACTTCAATGTCACACCGGGGATCCAGGCTGACGCGGTCACCGTCAGCAACGATCACTTTACGCACAACAATACGGGAGCGGTTACCGGCAACCCGACCATCTTGCGAGGCATCACCTTCCGGCAGACTTGGAATCCGATACGAACCCATGTGAAAGACATAACCATCGTCAATATACCGAGCCAGCGAGGACAAAGTTGGGGCGCAATCGCCAACTCCATTTTTATTTATGAAATGGGGAGCCTTTGTCTCGCCCATTTGGGCAATATCGGCCATCTGCTTACGCCGGAGCAAGAAAAGGTGATGCAAAGGGTCGACGTGATGATGATCCCCATCGATGCGATGACCAATCTCGGCTTCGAAGACATAATGAAAGTGATCGACCAAGTCAAACCTCCCATCGTGATTCCGATGCATTACGACGTTGCCCGCCAGGGGGAACATTTTACAGCGTTTGCCAAAGAACATTATCCGGTACGGAAAATCGGTAACTCCCAATTGGTATTGAGTCGCGCGATGCTGCCCAAATCGACTGAAATCTTCGTTCTCATGCATCCGCATTCCGTGGCCTTCGGCGACTGACTCGGAAATTTTGCCGGTTTTGGCTGCAGCTTGCCGCGATTTTACATCCGAATATTATAATGTTATAAGTTCACTCTTAATCGCGACTAGGCGAGTCTAAAGTGACCAACAAGGAAATTGAATTGTTTCGAAACCTCCTGAACCAGCGTATGCAAGAGCTCCGTTCTGAAGCCGGCAAAACTGTGGAGGATATGGACGAAGACGAGAATTTTCCAGATCCTGCCGACAGAGCGTCGATGGAATCGAACAGAAACTCGGTTCTACGCATTCGCGACCGTGAACGTAAACTGATCTTCAAGATTCAAGAAGCGCTGAGGCGGATCGACGACGGCAACTACGGTATTTGCGAAGAATGTGGAGAAGAAATCGGAATCGAGCGCCTCAAGGCACGCCCGGTAACCACGCTCTGCATTGGATGCAAGTCCAGCCAAGAGATCGAAGAGCGAAAAGCAAGAAGGGTCATCTAGCAACGATCTCGACTTTTCATGAAGCTCCGAAAAGCTGTTATACCGGTGGCGGGCTTAGGCACGCGTTTTCTACCAGCCACCAAAACCGTGCCGAAAGAGCTTTTGCCTATCGTCGATATCCCATCAATTCAATACGTCGTACAAGAGGCGGTCGATGCGGGAATCCAGGAAATTATCTTCGTGACCGGGCGAGGCAAGGACAGCATCGAAGATCACTTCGATGAGGCCCCCGAGCTGGAGCAAGTTTTAGCTGAGCGAGGTCAGACAGAGAACATCGAAATGCTCCGGCGGATCGCGGAAATGACCGAGGTGGTATCCGTTCGGCAGAAAAAGCCGCTGGGATTGGGCCACGCGGTTCTCTGCGCGCGCGATTTGGTCGGCGACGAACCCTTTGCCGTGATGTTGGCTGACGATTTGATTGATTCTGACACACCTTGCATCAGGCAGTTGCTGGACATCTTTGAGGATAAGAAAGAGTCTGTGATCGCGCTGATGGAGGTCCTGCCTGAGGAAGTTCAGCAGTACGGCGTCATTAAGGGAAAAGAGATAGAAAAGCGCCTTTATCAAATCCAAGCGACGGTGGAGAAGCCTCCCGCGAAAGAAGCGCCTTCGAGAATGGCGATCATCGGGCGGTACATACTTCGACCGGAGATTTTTTCGATTTTACAAAAACAGCCGCCCGGTCGAGGGGGTGAGATCCAGCTGACGGACGGACTCGCCCAGCTGGTTCGGGAAAGACAAGTTTTCGGCTGCCAATTTCTCGGCGACAGATACGATATCGGAGATAAGTTTGGCTTCGTGCGAGCGACGGTCGCCTATGCTCTTAAGCGGCCGGACTTGAAAACAAAGGTGAAAGATTATTTAAAGAGCGTTGTGCACTAGTAGTTCCGGGGCCGTAGCTCAGTTGGGAGAGCGCTAGAATCGCACTCTAGAGGTCGTGGGTTCGACCCCCATCGGCTCCACCAATTGCAAAAAGGGCGGGTTTTAACCCCGCCCTTTTTTTGACCCGTTGACAACCTTATCAGTCTATGAAAAGAGGAACGGACGTTGAGCGGTTTTGAATCTAATTTAGGCAGGGGGAACGGATGACGAATGCGCTCTGGGTAAGCTCGTCGATTTTGCTTTGTCTTCAGTGGATTGTCATCCATCTATCGGGTATTCACCCATCGCCAGAATGGCAGGCTCTCAGCGCGGGACTCGCTATTTTCGGTGCCGCGTTCATGCTTTCCTGGGCCGCTGAGCTGGCGCAGCTGGAAATGTCTCAGGCGCTGGCCCTGGCTCTGCTGGCATTGATTGCGGTGCTCCCGGAATACGCCGTCGACATGTACTTTGCGTGGATGGCGGGTAAAGACCCGAAGTATACCGCTTACGCCACCGCCAACATGACTGGTGCCAACCGCTTGCTCATTGGCGTCGGCTGGGCGGCGGTGGTTTTCACCTATTGGTTAAAGACGCGCAAGACCGCGGTTGAGCTCGAGCCCTCTCACAAAATTGAAATTCGCTATCTGGGTCTGGCCACGCTCTATTCATTTTTCATTCCGTTCAAAGGACGCCTCGATTTTGTCGATGCCTGTATCTTAATCGCCATCTTTGCGTTCTATATTCGGGCCGCGTCTCGAGCCGCTCATGTGGAGCCAGAATTGGAGGGTCCTACCGCGATAATCGCAAGTTGCGGAACCTCCGGCCGTCGGGTATGCACGGTCCTGATGTTTCTGTTAGCAGGTTTTACGATTTTCATCTCTGCCGAACCGTTTGCCGAAGGACTATTGGCCACGGGACGGACTTTCGGTATTGAAGAATTCATCCTGGTCCAGTGGCTGGCTCCCTTGGCTTCCGAATCGCCAGAGTTTATCGTTGCGATCCTTTTTGCTTTGAAAGGCAATCCCGGAGCAAGTATGGGAACCCTGCTTTCCTCAAAGGTCAATCAATGGACACTACTAGTCGGCATGCTCCCGCTAGTTTACGCGGTTTCGGCGGGCCGAGTGGTACCCATGGTAATGGATAGCCGCCAGGTTGAAGAGATATTGTTGACCGCGGCACAGTCTCTGTTTGCTGTGGCGGTCTTGGCGAATCTCTCGTTTTCCCTCGTCGAGGCACTCATCATTTTTGTTCTTTTCTCGACCCAACTTCTCGTTCCCGACCCGAGCTTCAGATACTATTATTCATTTTTGTATATCATTCTCGCCGTGGGTTTGATTTTGCTGAAAAGGGACTCCAGGGAAGCCATTTGCGGACTGTTCTCCAAAGGATCCTCGGCTCAAGCCGTTAAGAAGCATTGAGAGGACCTCTGTGGAATTTCTGTTGGAGCTTGATCGGACCTGACGATCGGGGACGAGTTCTGTTTTCGAGATTGTTTCAACCCAAGAATGCTAGCTCTTCAACGTCGAAAAAAATGCTGACTTTTCATGG
>JAHKKJ010000030.1 GCA_020027655.1 Deltaproteobacteria bacterium
TTTCTCGGCGGCAACATGGCTCGCCATCCCGGCAATATCGAGGACTTCCATGAGCTGCACAGGAATCTGGAAAGCCCTTGCCAAGATGCGCCCATAGGGCAAAACATTTTCTGCCGTTTTCGAACTATCCAGCGGTATCAGCATCCGAGTGTACATCTTCTCCTCCGCGTGAGTTGTTCCCGCCAATAACTCTCCCGCGCGTCAATCGATTTTGACTTTGACTTCCTTGGCCCTCGCTTCTTCGGTCTTGAGTAATCTTACCTCCAAGATGCCGTTTTTGAAACTTACTTTGACCTTCTCACTATGAGCCTCCTTAGGCAAATCAAGCGTTCTCATAAAAGGTCCCTATGAGTGTGGAATTTTTAAATGAGTAAGAATCAAGAGGCCGCATTAACTAATCGTTATCCCTCTCAATCGAGCAAACCGTTTTATCATCAGGTCAACCTTAATCAGATAGCGCTGCAGGCTGTGAGTTCCACAACGCTCGCCCGCCGTTGCGCGAAAGCCTTGCGTGACGAAGGTCTCTCCCCTCTTCAATCCGCACAGGTGAATCACGGCAGCCAGCCTTTGTTGTTGAGCCAGGCTGACCTTTGGAGTGGGCCGAGCAGCCAGCGTATCGACCACGCTCCGGTGGAGATGCGCGGCAGTCATTTCAATCGAATGGCTCGGTAGGGTCCGGGTATAGAAGCTGTTGAACCAGCAGGAATGAAGGTCGTACCACGGACCATCGGTCACAACCTGATGATTCCGGATGCAAAACTTTCGGGCCTCCGCAAATGTTCCGTCGGTGGTTTGAAACATGCCGAGCGCACTTGAGGCCGGACGATAAACGTCGAAAGGGTTCCATGACCACTGCCAGCGCCAGTAGGTGCGAGCGATGGGATTGCCGTTGCCTTCGACCTGAGCTAGAGCGGCAAGAAATTCAGGTGAAATAATATTTGTCGAATGTTTCTCGAACAGTGATCCGTAACTCTGCCAGGTGGTCTCCGGGCTCTTTGATAAGGAAGCGCTGATCGGGGCGAAGAGTTCACCAGGTTTCCGAATAACCTGATAGATCCAGTTGAGCGCGAAGAACCCCCCGATCCCAAGAACGCAGTACCAGACAATGCCTCCCTTCCAGCGGGACCGCGTGACCCTTCTGGACTTTTGCCTGAAATATCGCAGCGTGCCGCTATAGACATTCGCCGTCACGTAAAACCCTCAACTTCTCGGTTCTGGACCGAGGCTGCACTTTCCTAACTTGAACCTGTAGCAGAAGGTTAGGGCTGGGTTATCCCAGCCCTAGCGTGATAATGATACTACCATTACCAGACCTTTATAGCCCGTTGTCAATCGACCGCCCTTGTAGTATTTGGCGGATTTCATATTCGATTCGTCGCCTCGCCGAATCAGCTGAGTCCTTTGCAGCGTAGATGAGGTAGTGCATCAACAAATCCGGCAATTGGACCGGGATCACGTGGACGCCCGCAGCATCGTCGTAAATCCTGTGATGGGTTGTAAACCGGCGCGAGTACGCCCGTATATAAAAAAACTTTTGCGGCGCAGAATCCAGCCATTGAAGGCTGATGCGGCGATCTGATGAACGACGTTCGCTTGTGAGTCTCTGCTACGGAGGAGACGGATCGGGCTCGAGGAAGTCAACGTGCCGGAACCCCAGCAGTTTAAGTGCATGTGAGATTAGGGGGTCTGCTGGGAGCACACCTGACAACTCCTCGAAAGGCGGTCCAGCGATGGCAAGTCAAAGTGGTCCGGATGCCGGTGTGAAATAACGATAACGTCGATGGGTGGGAGCTGCTTGGTATCGATTTCTCTCTTGGGACAAGAGACGACCATGCCGTCTTCAAAGGGATCCTGGAGAACCGGGTCCATGAGAATTTTCATGGGCCCCATTTCCACCAATACCGTGGCATGGCCCAGTAGCGTAACACGCATTTGACCCCCTAGGCCTGCGCCGAGAGCTGACGCGTTTGTCTCCTCATAACCCATCAAGGCCGAAGCGTGGACCTCGAACTGCACCGAAGTCTTATATAAGTGGAAGCACCTTCGCAAGCGGAAGAAGCACTCCGAAATGAGAAGGACGCAGGCAGGAAAGTAGGCAGCAAGCTCAACGACAAAGCCGTCAAACGAGCACGCGAACGCCCAAATATCGTTGATTTCAGAAAAAGGACTGGCCGGATGAAATCAAGCGCATGGCCTGTCGGCGGGGGAAGGAATGGAAATCCGTAATCGTTGAACCTTGAACATGTAACTTTGAACAGAGGCCTCGACCCCTGTTATAGTTTTGCCCACATTCGCTCGCGAGTGAATGACGGAGCCGCGCGCCACAATGATGTGTGATTGCGAGACCTGTTTCCGTCTTCATAGGTGCAGCAAAGGAGTTCAAAATGAAAAAATTTATAGATTCGTCTGAGAACGTCGCTCCTACAACTTCATCCTCGAAGAGTTCGGGAAGTGCCGGCATGACGCGGCGCGAATTCGCGGGCGCGGCGACAGGGATGATCGCTGGCCTTCTCGGAAGCTCGGCTGGGGCTTTTGCCGCCGAGCCGCCCGGCAATCGCGGTCAAGCCATTTCCCAGCGAATCCTGCTCAAGGGCGGCGTGGTGCTGACTTTCGATGCGAACATCAGCGACTTCGAGAAGGCCGACGTGCTGATCGAAGGGAAGAAGATCGTCGCGGTAGAGCCCAATATCAGCGCCAACGCAACGGTGATAGACGCGTCGAAAATGATCGTCTTACCGGGCTTTATCGATTCGCATCATCACTGTTATCAGGGTGCTCTGCGTAACATCCAGACGAACGGGCTGCTTGAGGACTACTCGCGCGACATCGTGGGCGAAGCGACGCCGTTCTACCGGGCGGAGGACGCTTACGTCGGCGAACTTATCAGCGCCGTGCGAGCTCTCGACGCGGGCATCACGACGATTATGGATATCTCGCAAGTGTCGCATTCGCCGGAGCATAGCGACGCTTGCATTAAAGGCTTGATGGACTCGGGTATTCGCGCGGTGTTCGCCTACGCCAGGGGCGCGGGTCCGAAAGCACAGTACCCGCAAGACATCGAGCGGCTGCAGAAGCAATACTTCTCTTCCGCCGATCAGTTGCTGACGCTAGCTCTGGGCACGCAATTGATACAGGAACAGTGGGCGGTGGCACGCAAAGCCGGCGTGCGAATTTTTACCCACGTGGTCGGGCGGCCGGCGGGCGAAACCATTTTGTCGTGGGGCCGATCCGGGCTGATGCGGGCGGACAACGTCTATATCCACGCCACCGGCGTGAGCGCCGAACTGATGAAGATGATCGCCGATACCGGCGGCGGCCTGTCAATCGCGTCGCCCATCGAGATGACCATGCGCCACGGCATGCCGCCGCTCCAGCGCGCGCTCGATTATGGCATTCGCCCGAGTCTAAGCAGCGACGTCGAGACCACCATGGCCGCGGATATGTTTACGCAAATGCGCTCCGTGTTTACGTTACAACGCGCCATGATCAACGAACGTGCAATCAATGGCGAGAAGAACCTGCCGCCGCTGCTAACGGCGCGCGATGTAATCGGGTTCGCGACCGTCGAAGGGGCGAAGGTCACCGGGCTTGAGCCTAAAGTCGGCACGCTCACGCCCGGCAAGGAAGCGGATATCGTCATGCTACGCACGGATCTGCCAAACGTTTTGCCATTCAATAATGCCTATGGCGCCATCGTCGCCCATATGGACACGAGCAACGTCGATACCGTGATCGTGGCCGGTAAAGTGATGAAGCGAAACGGTAAGCTCGTCGGTTTCGATATGGACCGAATCGCCGGCATGGCCGATCGCTCGCGCAACTACATCGTCGGCAAAGTCGGCTGGCCGCGGTCGGTTCTCGATACCAGCCGCCCCGGGCGCTGATTCGGGCGAAGTTTTGAAATCAAAATCGTTGAACCTTGAACATGGAACTTTAAACAAGCGGATGACGTCGCGCGCGCCAACAAGGACTTTCAGTACCTGAGCTACCTTCCCGGAAAGCTTAAAGAGAAAGATTGGTTGGATTAGCCCGAAGCGGACAAAAGCAACGTTCAGTCGCCTTGGGATTCTAGGCTCGAAGAAAAAGATATCGGATTGCAGAAACAAGGATTGTAATGATTGTGATTTTGCTGAAGAACCCCCTGTTCGCAAAATTTCGGGACAGCAAAAATGATTAACCATGCTGAGAAAGTTGATTGTGGGGCAATTGTGAGAGAAAAATTTTGGCATTATTTTTGGCAGAGGACTTTTTCAACAGAATCGATTGTTATGCCAGACCCCAAACCCCCACCTCCGGCTGATCCCTCCATCTCTTACCACTTAACCTCGCGGGAAATCGGCAGGAAAGCATTTTCATTGGATGCCATAACTAATTGTTTCATCAGCGGCAGCGCTTTTAGATTTGACATAAGACTATTTTATCGGATATTTTCTAGGCCGATTCTCAATCCGGAGCCACCCCATCATCATTGGTCCGTGCATCAGGGTCTCTTAGGAGGTTAACACACACGCCCAAGGAGGGGACTTATGAGGTCCCGATCTCTACACCCCAAAAACAAATTTCTATCATTTCGCCGTTTTCCTGCTCCATCCCGCTGAAAGGAAGCTCTATGCCCGCCCGCAAACTCACCAGACAGGATCTCCGCGCAGCTGCGGAAAAATACAAAAACTGGGGCAAGTGGGGTCCCAACGACGAAATCGGCACGCTCAACTACACGCGACCTGAAGACATCGTCGCGGCAGCGCGGCTGGTTAAAAAGGGAAAGGTAATTTCGCTTGCGCTCAACTTCGATAACAACGGCCCGCAGGGCGCGAAGAGCAAGTACCCGGCGATGGGCCGCATCAATCCCGTGCACACGATGCTGCGCACCGGCACGGATGCCTATTCAGGCGTGCTCGATCACCGAGGTATTCGCGCCGCCGACGACATGGTGGTCATGCCCCTGCAGTGCGGCACGCAATGGGACGGACTCGGCCACGTGTTCTACGAGAACACCATGTGGAACGGCTACGACTGCCGCGAAGTCACGTCGAACGGCGCGCAGAAATGCGGCATCGAGAAGACCAAGAACAGGATGGTGGGCCGCGGCGTGTTTCTCGACGTGGCGCGCGCTCTCGGCAAGGAAATCCTCGAGGACGGCTACGCTATCACCTGCGCTGATCTCGACCGCAGTGCCGAGGCGCACGGCGTCGAGGTGAAGCGCGGCGACTACGTCATCGTGCGCACCGGGCAGATGGAAGCGAAGCTCAAAGCTGGGAGCTGGGACGGGTATCCCGGGGACGATGCGCCGGGGTTCGCCTTCGAGACGCTGGAATGGATCAACCGTACCGAGCTTGCAGCGCTCGCGAGCGACACCTGGGGCTGCGAGGTACGGCCGAACGAGACCGAGCCGGGCATCAACCAGCCGTGGCACTGGATCACGATCCCGATCATGGGAATGACCATGGGCGAGATCTTTTACGTGAAGGATCTTGCTGAGGACTGCGTCGCTGACAAAGTGTACGAATTCCTGTTCGTCGCGCCGGCGATCCCTATTACCGGTGCGGTGGGGTCGCCGACCAATCCGCTGGCCATCAAGTAGCGTGCGCCGAGCGCACGTTTTGAACAAACCGACATCGCCCATCGTGCGTACGGCGCACGCTATAGAAAGCACATCATGGCAAAAATAACCGGCGCTCAGTGCCTCGCGGACATGCTGCAAGGCTACGGTGTCTCGCACGTGTTCATGGTTCCCGCGGTGCTCCGTCGGACTTTCGCCGAAATCGAGCGCCGGACGAAAATCAAGCGCATCCACACCCACGGAGAAAAATCCGCAGCGTACATGGCGGACGGCTGTGCCCGTGCCTCGGGTCGCCCCGGTATCTGCATGGCGCAGGTGATCGGCGCGCTCAACCTCGCCGCGGGCTTGCGTGACGCCCACCTCGCGCATTCGCCGGTGATCGCGTTTACGGGCGGGCGCGATCCGAAGACCAAGTTCCGCAAGGTCTACCAGGAAGTGGATGACGTTCCCGCGTTCGAGCCGGTGACCAAGTTCAACGCCACTGTGGACGCGGTGGAGCGCTTTCCCGACATGGTGCGGCAGGCGTTCCGCGTCGCGGTATCAGGCACGCCGGGACCCGTGCACTTGCAGTTTTGCGGAAACGAGGGGCAGATCGACGCGGAAGAGGCGGAGATGGAGCCGCTCTGCGAAGAACAGTTCGCTCGCGTGCCGCCGTTCCGTCCCGAGCCGGACATGAAAAGCGTGCTCGTAGCGCTAAGTGTGTTGCAGGACGCTGACCGGCCGATGATCGTCGCAGGAGGCGGCGTGCGCGCCTCGAATGCCGGTAGTGAGCTCGTCGCCCTCGCGGAAAAACTGTCCATTCCGGTCGCAACTTCGTTGAACGGCAAAGATTCCATTCCTGGCTTGCATCCGCTCTCGATCGGTGTGTCGGGGACCTATTCGCGCGAGAGCGCGAACCGGGTGATCGGGCAGGCGGACCTCGTCTGCTTCATCGGTACCGAGACAGGAGGCATGACGACGAATTTTTGGACCGTTCCGAAGATCGGCGTTGCGGCGATCCAGATCGACATCGAACCGGAGTGTCTCGGCCGGAACTACCCCCTGAAGGCGGCCGTGCTCGGAGATGCGAAGATCGTCCTCGCACGCATGCTCGAGCACGCGGACGGAAAGACGGCGGCAAAGAGAAAGGCCTGGCTGGAAAAATCGCGCTTAATCTGCAAGGAATGGTATTCGAAATACCAGCCGATGCTCCAGTCCGACGCCGTTCCGATACGGCCCGAACGCATATGCGGCGAGCTCACCAAGAACTTGCCGGATGATGCCATCGTCGTCGTGGACACCGGCCACGCGGGGATGTGGATGGGCGGATTCTATGACCTGCGCGCGCCTACCCAGAGCTACATACGCAGCGCCGGACACCTCGGCTGGGCTTTTCCCGCGGGCCTCGGTGCGAAATGCGCTTGCCCCGATCGGCCCGTCGTCGTCTTCACAGGAGACGCCGGCCTCTGGTATCACATCGGCGAAATCGAGACCGCGGTCCGCTGGAAGATCAACTCGGTGACCGTCGTCAATAACAACGCCAGCGGAAACCAGTCCAAGCGCGGCTTCGACCGGGCCTATGGAGGTCAGCAGACGGAGCAGGCACGCGAGCTGTGGACCTACAGGATGGTCAACTTCGCCCGTGTCGCCGAGGACATCGGTGCGCTCGGGATCAGAGTGGAAAAGCCCGCAGAGCTCGCTCCTGCGATCCAGCGCGCGCTCAAGGCCGATCGTCCCGTGATTGTGGACGTAGCGACCGACATCGAGGCGTTGGCGCCGACCGCGGTGACTTAACCTCGAGGAAGTCTGAGCAAGGAAGTCTGAGGGTCTGGCATGAGCCTGGACTTTTCGCCCTTTCAGTTTTTCATAGTGCTTTGGTTCATTTCGAAATTTATTCTGCCGCTCTCACCAGGAGAGATTTCTGGTAACACAATATTGATTTTGTCAGGAGCCCAGCTCCTTATTTAATCAGTGGGATCGGCTCCCCGGATAGAAATTTTTTGAGATTGTTTTGGAAGACAGGACTCAATGCTGGCATTGCTTAGGAGTGAAACCCGCGATGCGAGGTGTGATGATGACATTAGAAAGGCCCCAAGTCCGAGTCAGGAACCTTTGCTTGAGACCCTACTTTCTTCAAGTGGGCCTCTGTCAGGATCAGACTTCTACGACTCGACTTTTCAAGCAATCTTTGAGAAATCTTTCGCATTCCAGATAACAACGATAATGCTGACCATGTTGTTCTCTTCTCTAGGAATCATCCTACGCCAAGATGAGGCGTCCAGGTCCGCCTATCTTTTTCTGGTATGCGATCTCCACCCACTACACCCCTCAAACCAGTTTCTGCTCTTTCCGTGATAATGACCGAATTTGTTTTTGAGGCCCCGTCTAAAAATGGGCAATAGAGTTCAAGATATGAGGAATATTTTATGCCTGCGCTCAAATGACGAAGGACTCGGGATGCTTTGCTCGGAGATAGGCCCATAATTTGTAAGCGTTGGGATTCGTAATGGTGTGAAGCATTGAATTGCGCCGCACGCGATACCTCGCCAGGATTTCAGGGATTTGCACACCCCAGCCACCGACCTCGGCGATCCTGAACCACAGATCAAAATCCTCCCACCCCATCGCGGGCATATCTGTGGCATAACCGCCTGCTCTTTCCCAAACCTCTTTTCGATGCAGGACCATCGCATCAATGAAATTGCCGTGCTGCAAGGCGATGGGGTTCCACGGCCTGGTATTCCCGATCCCAATCTCCTCACCAAATTTTTCCAGCAAACAATATGCAAAACTCGCGTCGCACTGTTTCAAACCACCCAGCAATCTCTCGAGGCAACGGGGATACAATGAATTGTCGGCGTCCAATACGAAGACAAAATCTGTGCGTGCGTGGGCAAAAGCCGTGTTACGAGCATACGGCAAACCGCGGTTTGACCTGTGGTGGACGAATAGAACGTCTCCAAACCTATTTTCATTTTTTGCCAGCCAATCGGCAACGACCGTGAGCGAATCGTCCGTGGAGCAATCGTCTACGACAATCAAGTCTATATCCCTTAGAGTTTGTGACTTAACAGACTCTAAACAAGGAATAATATAGTCGCGGTAGTTAAATAAACTGATCGCTACGGTTACGACCGCCGTCGTTTCCCTTAGTAATTTGCACGTTATGAATTCCAAGAATTCCGGATTCGTCAACTCACGGGAAGTAGCGGATACTTTCCCAACGCTACTCTTCTGGTCCATGGAAAGCACCAGAGGGCTTTGAAGTTCGTGTTCTCGACCCGCAGTATCAGTTGCTATGACCCTCAAGTCATGTTCCCCAAGGCTATAATGGTTTAAATTCAAAGTCACTTGAAAACCGGAATTCAGACTATGCTGCCAAGTCGGGAACGCTGCCTTAACGTCCTCTCTATTACGGTTGGTCTCAGGCAATGTTGCGACTTTGCGCCCGTCTATTACTACATTGATTTCTGTGATCTGGCCTTTTTCAGAAACAAACCAGCCGCCAATGGGACTTCGCCCGGCTTGACTCTTTTTGATTTCTATTCCATGCCAGTTTTTGAGGTAATTCGAATTTCTATTTGGAATGTCTAGATAGCCGCGGAAGGTGGGATCGTAAAATTGATACGGGTAGGGTTGAAGTACAGGACACATAGAATTCTGTATTCTTTGGACCGACGTCTCTGGCTTCAATAAGACCGCAAGGGATTGCCAGCCAAAAAGTGCTTCTCGGGAAATGAACTCAACATTGAAGAATTCGCCCCAGTGCTCTTGGATCCACCAGTTGGAATGGTAGACCATTGCTCCTCCCTCATCCCAATTCCGATCATGTTGCAGGACCAACATCCCTGCACTTTTTTCATCGAAGCGTTGTCCCGTCGTGTATTCATACGCCACACGATTGTGAAACGTGTTCAGCAGAATTCCGCCGGGTCTTAAAACTCTTCGTAATTCCGCCAGCCAAGCCTTCCATGTTGCCGTAAGATGCGTAAAAACCGATATGACATAGATGAGGTCAAAATAATTTGATTCGATCGGCAATTCCGCGATTTCCTTGTTTTGAAAAACATGAAAATTCGGTAAGTTCTTAGACAGCCAAAGAATACTTGGAGTGTGAATGTCACAGCCGCAGAATTCTCCTTTCTGAGCCTCAGTCTGGAAATGTCTTAGTACTCGTCCAGTACCACATCCAAAATCAAGAACTCTCTTGCGTGCAAAGTCAAAATTTTCCGGTAGGCTTCGAACAATACAATCCCGAATCTCTCGACCTTGCGCGTCGAATTCTTCGGCTACAGTTCCGCTCACTCGCTTCGCAAGATCATTGGAGGGCAACGCGGCTTTGGTTTGGGTCACCCGATCATTCATGACGATGACAAACTCTCATATGAAAAGTCTTGCTTAGGGTTGAGCAGGTGAACGCGACATGAGCGCAAGAGAATAGGAGCAAGACAGTCCGTCAATTTGCACTGTTCACTCAGCGTCTGAAATCCCCTGAGCGCGATCTCCTCTGCTTCAGCCTGTCCCTTAGGATCCGTCAGATAATACTTGATAACATCGGGAATTTGACTTAAAGGTGCTTCAACAAAATGCACGCCGGGTTGGAAAGGCGGCCCGTTTCCGCACGGCTCGGTTATGACCAGCGCTCTGTTCCAGATACCGTGCATGACAATCCGGTGCCATTCAAAATACCTATCAGCGCCACGATGAATGTTAAGCAGAATCTTCGATCTCTGGGCCAACCCGACGGAAGTGGCGGTGTCCATGGGTGTATTGAACCCTGCCAGCAGTGGGCCTTGCGCTTCAGGAAGATGTAGATAACAAATATGATTCGATAGCACACGGGAGGTGTGCGCAAAAAACTTCTCTCTCCTCACCGACAATGTACCCAAGAACAAAACGTCGATCGGGCGTTCAGCAAAAGATTTGTGAAGATACGTGTTCTTTCGTATCTTTTCATCTAAAGAACAAGTTCCATAGTGGTCCGGGAGTTCCTCAACTTCCTGGAACGGCTTAAAGTCGGACAAATAGCCCAGCGGGAGATACTCACAGTTGAATCCCTCTCTGGAAATCGCCTGCGAAGAGTCGTGATTGATGTCCCAGATTCCATACGCCTTGGAAAAGTAATCATACGCACGCGCGTACCACTGAGTGGATGGTTGCTCCGTATTGAACACTATTAGATTGCTCGGCGACGGTTGATTGCCCAGCTCCGGTCCGCCACCAAGATAGAAAAACTCATGGGGTGCAACGATCAAATGCCAATCCGCGACTTCTGAAAAGCCCTCGCGTTCGTCTCTGACATCGACCTGGAGTCCTAGACTCCGGAATCCTGCGGCAAGTAGATCCCTCAGCTCTGAGAAGAAATAATTTCCGACTGAGCTTGTGTAAATTGCGAAATGTCGCCCGCCAAAGTGTGGCACCGGCTTTACTGCTCCAAGGGCTCTTCGTCGGTCAATGGTTCCATTTTGCCTAGTCGGCACAAACGCAGGGTTGTTTTCTGACTCCTCTCCGATTGGGAGTCTGAAGTGCACAGGATAGAGTTCATTAGGGGGTGATAAATGCCCGTTCCTAAGTCGGTTTTTTAGAGCTACTAAAGTGTAATCGTATAGCTGGCGACGTCGACTCCCGGGTAATAGTATCTTATCTTTAACCGGTCTAAACCTGTTCGTTACCAACCAACCCAAACTGCAATATGCCATTTCCAGGGCAATCCATTGGTGCCGCACGGTGGCTTGAAGTCTTGACACTTCTCGATCCAACCGCTCTTGGTCTAAATCAAGTTTAGTTAATTCCCGCTCCGTTTCTTGAAACCTAATGCGCATTGACTCTAGCTGGTGATTCGACCGATCCTGCTGGGTGACGAGGTCAACAATTTGAAGATCTTTATCGGCTAATTCTTCTCGCTGACCTCGAACCGTAGCCTGCACAGTCAACAACTCTCGACCCAACCGCTCTTGGTCTAAACTAAGTTGATCTAACTGACACTGCTTCGCCGCCAGCACTTGCTGCCCTGAATGGAGTGCAGCTTGAAGCTGGGTTACGTCCCCTGCCAGCTGGTTGGAATGCTCCTCCTTTTCCGCCAGAGCCTGCTGCTGTGAACTGAGTGCAGACTGAAGCTCTGCTACATCCCGCGCCAGCCGGTCTCGGTCTTCTGCTATACGATTTGCATGCTTTTCTTTCTCCGCCAGTACCTGGTGCTGCTCTTCTTTTTTCGATCGAAAGGTGTCTAGCTCCTCTTCAGTCCTTACAAGGCGATCCGCAAGGTCCCGAAGAACCTTTTCCGGCAGCATCAGCTCGAGTCGAGCACGGTCGAGGTTAAAGGGACGCAGCGTTGCAGGGTCTCTAAGAAAGTCATGCTTCTCGTCTTTGATCTGGTCATACTGGACGTGCCACCCCTTTGAACGTTCACTCTCAAGGAAGCGATTCTTTCTCTCCGCAAAGACTTTCTTTAGACCATGCCTTTGCCCGCGAATAGGGTAGTGCCGGAGCAGGAAAGAGATGGGAAAAACGCGCCTGCCTTCGAAACGCACCTCATGACCGCCCGAGGGCACAAGGGAGGCAGGCGTCTTGCTGACCTTCCAACACTTGAGCTGCACTTTATCGAAGTGGTCAATGTTCTCGAAGAGGGTAAAATAGTTACGCGGATCGTCACCGCGTTGAAAGTTGTCATCGACCGGACGAAAGTTAAGAACCTGAAAATCGATACAGTTGTAACCGAGCTTGTCGACCCAGCGGATCGCTTCCTTTAAAGTAAGCCCCGGCCAAGGGCTTTCACGGATCTCATCAGCATCGTGGTGGATCAGCCAATCTGCAGATAGTTCTGTTGCCAGCTCCTCCTTTCGACGAAGAATCCCGCTCCAATCGAAACAGCCTGGGGACTCACATCCAGGTGAAAGAGGCTGGGGAAAGCGCTCAATGTGTACAAGACCACGACCAAGCCATTGGCTCGCCTCTTCCACGGTATCATCCGTCGAGTGGTTATCGATCAGGTAAACATCGATACCGTTGTCGACAAGGTGCCTGATCACCGAAGAGATGATATCTTCCTCGTTAAACGCAGCAATAATTGCGATGACGCGAAACGAATCATTCATCGAAAAGTGCCCAGATACGCACCATTAAAGGGACCGGAGCCTTCTACCGACTTTACCCAGCACGGTTTGGAAAGATGCGGTGGGGCGACAAGACGCCGTCTATTGTACTCAGTTGCTTGAAGTCGAGTCTGTCTTACGTGAGGCATGCTTCCTCCACGACGTTTTGTGACCCAATGTCAGGCTGGACATGCGCTTGCAATCTACGTCTCTGATTTTCCAATCCGAGGACCGCCTCTCTCCCATAGCTCTCGAAAACCGGTCGTTGTTTTTCCAACACCGCTTTGACAACGGGAGGCAGCTCCGTTCGTTGAACGGCGTCCGCCGAACGACTGGTCACCAGCGCTTCATTGATCAATGCCCCCCTCCGCCCACCTGCGCTGAGACGAAGCACCAGCTCCCAATCGGCCTGCTCTAGCCGATCGAAGCTAACATCATAACCCCCTGCCTGCTCTAGTTGCTCGCGCCGCAGGGCCGGAAAGGGTACTCGATGGCAGCCGGTGAGATCCGGGAGGCTTGCTGAACCCGGAATCCAAACAAACCCGGTGTTCTCGTCGTACAACCCACAAGTCACAAAGGCGATGCCGGAGTCCGATTCTAGGACGCCTATGACCCTTTCAATGTAAGTGGCGTCTACTGCCTGCTCCGCTCCCAGTGCAAATAGAATTGACCCCTGGCTTCGCCTTAACCCAATATCGCGCGCCCTAACAAATCCCACTCCATCAGTTCGGATTACATCCAAGTCGGACTCCCGATACCAATGATCCAACATCTGCACTGTAAGGAGATCGGTGGAGCCATCATCCACGATGACGACCTCGTCTCTCGGCCCCAACTGACGCTTGACGCTGTGCAGACAGATCGGCAGTTGTCTCCCCTGATCACGGCAGGTCAACACTACAGAGATTCTAGGAGAAGTTTTCACCTTGGCTAAGCGCCGGGTCAACAACTTCAAGTGACTGAATCCGCGCCTGAGCGGTCGCGTGAATCTCCAGGACCGCGATCTCAGAACCAAACTCAGGGTGCCCTCGAGAAACTCAATCAGTCGCGCTTCACGGGCGGCCGATGACGACCGTAACTGTGCCGGAGCGCAGAGTTCGAGTGTGCGCTTCTCAATAGCCTCCAGAACACCTGGCAAAAATCTGCTGTAGCTCGCCGCATGCTTTTCGACCAGGTAGCGCATGAGCAAGGCATGATTGCCGGGCTCGGTGCACGAACTGCTCATCGAGCCTTTGCGGATTCGATATCTGAAAAGATACTCAGGAATAACGGTGCCGTGCAGCCCCCGCTCGACGAGACTTATCGCCAAGTCCCAGTCCTCATATCCCGGCAGCGGCATGCCGGGATCAAACCCTCCGACCTCCACCAGGGCGGCTCGACGGGTGAGCGCTGCAGTACAGACCGT
>JAHKKJ010000305.1 GCA_020027655.1 Deltaproteobacteria bacterium
CTCCTGGATCACAATCTCGCTTTCGTTGGATCGCCCAAGACCGTCACGGAAAAAATCAAAGCGGCCGCCGCCGAAGGGTTGTTCAACACCGTTCTTGCCGAGTTCAACATCGGCGACATCGCCGAAGAAGACTTGATGCGCTCCATCAGGCTCTTCGGCACGGTGGTCCTTCCCGCGCTGCGCAGTTTCGAGCCCTATTGACCGGCTAACGGTGTACGCCATTAGGTTTGTTGTCGAAGTTTTTTAACCGCAAAGAACGCAAAGGTAACAAAGAAGCCTCATCTCCGTTGTCGGCTCTCCTGCCGGCGGACCTGATCGATTTCGTCTTCCATCTTCTGTCCGAGCCGTTCTGCGTTTAGGATAAGCTCCTGCCAGTCGTTTTTTTAGTAGAAATCATCTTGAGGTCTTTTTCGATGGCGGACCTGATCTCGCGTCGCGGATCCCAGAAAGCTTCAAATGGCTTGCTCGATTCATAATGTTCGAGCCAGTTATAAAGGCCCTTCATTCCGCTCTCGATATCTCTGGCGCCGTTGGCTGAATCATTACTGCGCGCGCGAGTCAGGCCCAGGTAGAGCCTGGCCAAATGATCATCCTGATAAATTGACAGGGCTCGTTCCAGGGACTGGCGCGCTTCCGGTAATTTGTCGGTATGGTACTGAGCGCGGCCGACATAGTTCCATATTCCTTGGCGATACAAACCGGATTCGAAGATGTAGTTCGGGTTAGCCCGAGCCACCTGTTGGAAAGACGTGAGAGCCGCTTCGTAGTTCTTGGCGAGAAAGGCCTGGCGCCCGGATTGGAATTGCCCCGCTACTTTGAATGAGTCACATCCCGAGAGAAAGAATACCATAGTGAGACCCGCCAGCGTTTTGTTTCCGATCATTCTCTGTCGTTGCACTCGTTCGGAACATAGTAGATATACCTCGGACGAATCATCTCGGACGTACGGAAGATGCCAAATTAGTTTTTGATTCGCGCCATGGCCTTTTCGACAAAGCTAAAATCAAAGACCTGGTTTGGCGAGACTTGTTTGGTAACCCCTAAGCTCTTCTTGGTAAAATCGATAGCGCCGCGCATCCAGGCTTCATCCAAATAGCTAAGTCCCCCAAGCCGGCTTACATGAAGGTCGTAAACCTCTCCGGCCAAGGAAGGGTCCTTGATACCGAGATACTTCGAAATGTTGTCAACGGACTCTGCGCGATTTTGCGTATAGTATTGGAGTCCCTTAAGGCTGGCTCTGACAAAGCCGAGGACTTCGGATGGATTGGTTCTGATCTTTTCCTCCGTTGCTCCGATGCCCCCTGACGGATAACTGGCCAGGTAATCCCCTGAATAGGCGAGCTTGTTGAAGCCTTCGCGATAGAGGATCAGCTGTCTCGGTGGACTGAGAAGACATGCGACAATACGCCCGGTCCTCAGAGCCGTTGCGAGCTCCTCGGGAGTGCCGATGACGATCAGGGTGGCGTCTTTGTTCGGCGTGACACCATGGTGGGTGAGAATGAGTTGCGTCAGCAAATCCACTGCTCCCCCGCGGGAGGAGATGCCGATGACCTTACCTTTGAGCTGTTGAACCGATTTTATTTCAGGGTGGGCTATGAGATCGAACTGCGGCTTTGAGTTGACGATCAGGACAAGCCTTACCGGCGCGCCGCGAACAGCGGCGGCGATGATCGATCCGGCGGCCGATGCGTAGTCAACCGAGCCGCCGATAAGGGCCTGCATCCCGACCGATCCTCGTATAAGAAGCGTTTCGAGATCCAGTCCTTCCTCGCGATAAAAGCCTTTGAGGTGGGCTATCCTGAATTGCAGCTCGGTAACGGCAATGGAGGTCGTCGAAAACCGTATCTTTTTGAGCTGCGGTAGGGCCGGCGAAGAGGCGAGGATTAGAAAAAACAGTGTCGTGATGCCAACGATTGTTTTCTTCATACTTAAGTTGTCCTCTCTCGAGTTCGGTTGCGACTGAGACCTGTTGCTAGCAAGCGCGGAGCCTAACAAAGCCTCCAAGCTGCGTCAATGCAGCGGACTGGAGTATGGGAGTATTGGAATATTGGCTTATAAACGCACCACTCCATTACTCCACCACTCCAGTATTCCAGTTTCTGCCAACGCTTGACAAGCCTGCGGGCTTTAACTTAGAAGAAGGACAACGCCCACTAAGGAAGGAGCCTTTATATGTTTGCAAAGATCAGACATGTTGCCGCCCACACGGAACGTTACGATTCGATGGCCAAGTTCTACCAGACCATTTTCGGGATGAAGCAGATCACGACTGGATTGGTAGACGAGACGGGTCAACACAATCCCAATCGGGGGCATATCAGCGACGGTGTCATCGGCCTGGCCCTTTTGGCCAAGCGGCCGGGAAGCCAGCAAGGCCTCGACCATTTTGGTTTTGAATGCGAGGACGTCAAGGAGGTGCTAGACAGGATAAAACAAAAGTACCCCGGACTATTATTTACCAAGGCGCTCAGCTACGTACCCTTCGCCGGCATCAGAGCCCAGGATCCCACAGGGACCCAGTTCGACCTTTCACAGAAAGGAATGTCCAATGTAAGAGAGGGGTATCTGAAGGACGGCTGGGAACAACCGCGATGGCTCAACCACATTGCGCTCCGTGCCCGAGAGCCTGATGAGGTGGCGGAATTTTACGCGACCGCCTTAGAGCTCGAAGAGATGCCGGAGAAAGCCGCTGATGGAGCGATCACACTCACCGATGGCAAAGTCCGGCTGGTGATCCGCCGCTGCCACGACGGTTTTTATCGAGGCTTAAGGCAGGGCTTCGATCATATCGGCTTTAAAGTCGAGAGCGTAAAAAAAACCAAGAAAGATCTGGACGAAATCGCAACGGCCTTTCCCGAGTCCGCCCCGAAAAAAATCGCCGTCGGAATGCAAGGCGGTGAGCTCGAGAAAGATCTGCAGGCCTGCCCCATAGGCAAGCACGTATTCGCCGATCCCGACGGCGTACTTTTGGATATTTCGGACTAGCCTATCTCTAATGCCGGCCGCGGCATAGGCGCCTGGTGTGCCAAACGCCCTGGCCGGTGATTCGAGACGAGCGACAGGCTTCCCAATCATGACTCACGAGATCTTGGAAGCCAACTTACTCGTGGACGTCCTTCTGTAAAATTTGCAAGGCGCGCAAGACGAGATCGCGCCGGAACTCTTTTTCCTTTTCCGGTGTCAGCTCTGGATTCCCGGTGGGGGTGACGATACCGCCGGAGCCCATGGCCCGGAGCGAGCCCACTTCTTGCGCCACCGGTATCATGGTACAGATCTGCACCACCGGTATCTCCAGTCGTTCGATTTCTTTGCTAATCGCTGCGCCGCAGCGAGTGCTTGAGCCTCAGGTCGAAGTGAGGATGACGCCGTTAACGCCGGCGGATTTCAGTTGCTTGGCGATACTCTGGCCGATGCGAGTCGCGTTCTCTACGGCAGCGTGTGCGCCGCCGGTGGCGTGGATGGATTCATGGAGTTTGCCAATGACTCCTTGCTGCTCCAGTTCACGCATGACGTCCAGTGGCACCAGGCGATGGGGATCTTGATTGGCGAAGGCGGTGTCGTAGCCGGAATGAACGACGTCGAATTGTTTTGGGTCCAACCGATCTATGCCTTCGACGGGGATCGTTGTGAAGCGAGTGGGACGGCCCGGCTCCATCCGTTCCGGATTGCCCTCGGTCACGAGCCCACCGTCGGTAACCAACGCGATAACTGCAGAAGACAAATCGCGCAGCGCTGCCGCCGGTTTGATGTGTTGAAATTGCGGCGCCGCAATTTCTGACTGGAACGGCTCGCCATGAATTTTTGCCAGGAGCATATCCACGGCGCGCTCCGCGGGAGGCTTGGTGGCGAATGCGTTGCGCTTGATGCCGCGCGGAATGTATCCTTCTTCTGCCGGCCTTCCTAACCGTGCGCCCTGTACCAATTTAGTTCCCAGGGCAACCATCCGCTGGAGAGTCGCAAGCATGCGCACGACTGAATCGCCCGAATTGATGATGTAGACGTTCTTGCAATAAACAGCGGCTCCGGCGTTCTCTTCGTCCATGCCGGCCACGGCATGAATTCCGAGTCGCGCTTGAGCCGCTTGGCAAAGCGCGCCGCAAGCAACGCCATAGCGCCCGCTCTCGAAAGCGGGTCCGGCGATCAGGAGATGGGGTTTGCAGCGCGCCGTTTGGCGAAGCAATTCCTCCGTAGCTTCTTCCGCATGTTCGGCAAAGTAGTTGTCGCCGCAAAAGAGCGTCGCTATGACTTCGCCATGCTCCGCTAATGTCTGCTGCAGGGCGCGACCGGGGCCGGTCGGGCCCTCTTTGAATCCGGGACCGATGTCGGCTTTTTCTTCCCCGCCGATCTGTGCGAAAAACTGGTTGAGGTAGTGAACGACGCGAATTTTTTCGGCCATGAAGACCTCCTGAGCACGGCGCTTATAATTAATTAACCGGTATAGGTGATTAGCCGGGAAGCTCCTACTTGGCTAATAGCACCGACAATGTCTCCTACCCAGAGCGTGAGTTCTTGGTTTGCCGGCAGGGGAGGGATCCCGGGGTTGGTATTGTCGGGGTTGGCATTGTCCAAGAACAACGTATCACCGCCGATGACTCGTTCGACGGGTGGCAAGGTAATCGCATCCCGGGTGAGTCCGGGTGTGACGAGCGCGTCGACATTGTCGGGCACAAAGGTGATGCCGGTGTCGGGGTAGCGTTCCATGACGATAAGAGCGGCCTTCAATCCCATCTCTTCACAGCGCTCATAGATCATCATTAGATCGGTATCCACGGCGCCTCCGCCGATCTTGGTTGCAATCACCCCATCAGCGCCCAAGACCTCGCTGGCTAGACGCGCCGCAAGATGAGCGTTGCGCTGCTTCTCTACGATCGTAACCGGAGCAACGGTGACGACGACGCCTGCAAACCAGAGGTCGCGCTGATGCCGCCGGTAAAGTTCTTGGATGACCGGATGGTTCTGGGCGAAATAGGTGAAGGCGGAATAAGAAAACATAAGAGCGCCGTCGAGGATTTCGTTTGGGTGGACTATCGTCGGCAGAAATCCCTGAATGTTGCTGCCGTAAAAAACCGTCTCCTTCTGGTGCGTTGGATGCTGCTGCGAGTGGATGGGGAAGATATAGCTGATGCGCGGCAAGTCTTGCGGCCCGTGGTTGAAGGCGGTAGGCGACAGCTCGTAGATTTGCGTTTCGTCGGGAATCACTTCCTTTGCCGCGGCTGCCAGGTACACCGCCGCTCGCAGTCCCGCTTTCTTTATTGCTAGGCGGTACTCATCCATATCGGCGCCCTTCGTGGCGTGGGGGATGAGCACGACGTTGTGGGTCGCGCCGAAAGGCGAATAGTTC
>JAHKKJ010000306.1 GCA_020027655.1 Deltaproteobacteria bacterium
CTCAGCATGAACGGAAAATCCTCAATCATATCAAAACCCCTCCGTTCGTCACTTCGATAAACTCAGTGCAGGCTCTGAGCACTGTCGAAGGACTCCGAGAGGCTTTTTCAGCAGCGTGCTAGTCTATTTATAGTTCCCAACTTTCTCATAGGAGGTGACCCATGCGGACGTTTCTAACTATTGTCTTTTCTCTCGTCCTTTTCGTCTCTGCAGCGAACGCCATCGACGAGAAGAAGCTGGTCGATATGACCTATGCTTTCGCGAGCGATACTTTGCACTGGCCGACGGCAAAACCCTTTCAGCTGGACAAAGTCAACGAAGGTCGAACGCCGCAAGGCTTTTGGTATTCGTCTTACAACTATAGCGGGTCAGAGCATGTCGGGACTCACCTCGACGCTCCCTTTCATTTTGCTGAAGGCAGATGGACGACGGAGCAAATCCCCCTCGGGAAAACGATTGGACCGGCAGTCGTTATCGATGTGAGGCGCAAAACGGAGATTGAGCGGGACTACCTTCTCACAGTCAATGATATTCATTCCTGGGAGAAACGGTATGGAAGGTTACCCAAGGGGGGCATCGTTTTGATGTACACGGGCTGGGGTAGGTACTGGGGCGATCGCAAGCGCTATTTGGGCACGGATGAGCCAGGCAATGTTAGCGATCTTCATTTCCCCGGCTTCTCCAAAGAGGCCGCGGAATTCTTGATCAAACAGCGGAGCATCAAAGCCGTCGGCATCGACACGCCGAGTATCGATCACGGCCCGTCGCGCGATTTTTTGGCCCATCAAATTTTCGGCGCAGCCAATGTCCCGATCTTTGAAAACGTCGCTTCATTGGAAAAGCTTCCCGCTAAAGGCGCGACGGTTTTCGCGATTCCTATGAAGATCAAAGGAGGCAGCGGCGCTCCGCTCAGGATTTTTGCACTGCTTCCTTAGGATTTCAGGACTGCTTAAGGGCCATGGGGTGGAATGAAGCTTTGAGTGCCGCGATAATCGCGTTTCCTCTGTCCGTTCGCGGTGTTTATTTTGCTTTGCATTCGGAGAAATTATAAGCTGATTGGAATATTTTTTTGGGGGGAAGCTATGATGTTTTTGCGAGAAGAATCGATGCAACTGGAGCTGTTTTCATTCGCCGTAATATTGGCAATACTCATTCCGGTGCTGAGTCCGGCGGCGGATAGTCCCGCGCCGGCGCAGCTAATGCTGTCGCAAACAGCGGCCCCGCAACCGGGGAATGTCTTGACCTTGGACGAAGCTCTTCAGATCGCCTTGGAGAATCATCCTAGCATCAGGGCTTCAAAAGAACGGATCGACACGCAGCAGGCGGTTGTGGGACAGCAGATGGCTGCCTATTATCCGTTGGTTAATATGACCAATGGGTTTCAGACCGGTAGCCAAACCGGCAGCACCACCGGGGTGGCGGATCGCTCATTTGAAACCTACCTTATACGAACCGGCGTGAACATGACGCTCTATAATTTTGGCAAGCGCGAAGGAAACGTGCAATCGGCTCGGGACACTTTGGATGCGACAAACTTTAATTACAAGACGACCATAGATGGCGTCATTCTCGGAGTGAAACAGGCCTATTTTACGTATCTGGGGCTCAGGGCCCTAGTGAAAGTACAGGAAGAAACCGTCAAGAGCCGCCAGTTGCTCGCACGCCAGGCGCAGGGTTTTTATGAGGTCGGAACCAGGGCAAGGATTGACGTGGCTAGGGCCGAGTCCAATCTGTACCTTGCAGAAGCCAACCTGATTACCGCGCAGAATGCCGTCAAGGTCGCCTGGGCTATTCTCAAAAACGCGATGGGGCTAAGGGAGTTACCTGAGCGGCCTTTAGTTGAGGACGTCACCATGACCCCGATCCCGTATGCTCTCGAGGAGGCAAAACAAATTGCGTTTGGGTCTCGTCCGGAACTGAAAAGCTTTGATGCGCAAAGAAGGGCCCAGGATCAACTCATTGCCGTCGCTCGCCGTGGGCATCTTCCGGATTTTATCTTCGACGCGAACTACCGGCGGAGCAACAGCAGCACTGCCGAAAATACATTCCCTCTGTTGGGGGGGTGGCAAGTCGGGTTGAGTCTTTTGATACCGATTTTCGATGGATTTCGCACCACCAACAGAGTTCAAGAGACCTTACATAATTATTATGTAATCAAGTCACAGGAAGAGCTGCAGCGGCAACAAGTGGCTCTCGATGTGGAGCAAGCCTACCTCAGGTTGGTGGAGCTGCAAGAGCGAATCAAGGCCAACGAGTCGGCGCTGAACGCTTCCAAAGAGAACCTGGATCTGGCTAACGGAAGATATCAGGTGGGGGTAGGTTCCATCATTGAAGCAACCGATGCTCAGACTCTTTACACGGAAGCCCAGACGACATATATTCGGACGCTTTATGATTACAAGATCGCCGAAGCCCAATTCATCAGGGCTATAGGACAATAACGTGCACAGTGCTATATTTGAACGGCGTAGAGACAACAATGGTTAAGCAGCCAACGGGTTAGGAGAAGTTAGTATGCGGCGTTCACTCTGGATTATCATACTGGTGCTGGTTCTGGGTGGCTTCGCGGGAATTCAACAGTACACGTCTTGGTCCACAGCCGGGTCGCTCGGGAGGGGGACGAGCCCGGGAGGCTGTACCTGTTCTCGTCGCTACTGCCGCGCAGAAAACGATGCCCTTGCAGATTCGGGCGGTGGGCAACGTCGAGGCTTACTCGACGGTTGCCGTCAAAAGTCAGGTCACGGGCGTGCTGACGCAAGCTCACTTCAAAGAAGGGCAAAATGTCAAGAAAGGACAGCTGCTCTTCACCATCGATCCCCGTCCGTTCGAGGCTACACTCAAGCAGGCTGAGGCAAACCTGGCACGAGACACAGCGCAGCTTCAGAATTCGCGCGAGCAGGCCCGCCGCTACGCCGAGCTCGTAAAAAAGCAATACGTGTCGCAGGAGCAATATGACCAGATCCGCGCCAACGCCGATGCCGCCGAAGCCGTGGTGCAGGCGGACCAAGCCGCGGTAGAAAATGCCAAGGTTCAATTAAGCTACTGTTATATTTTTTCTCCCATAGACGGGCAGGTCGGCAGCCTGCTGGTGAACGAAGGCAACTTGGTGCGGGTAAACGATGGGACGCCCTTAGTGGTCATTAATCAAATTACTCCCATCAACGTGACTTTTTCCGTGCCCGAGCAAAATTTGGCCGACATCAGGCGCCATATGGCTACGGGCAGTCTCAAGGTTGCCGCGCAGTTCCAGGCCGACGAAGGGCGTCCGGAGCAAGGGAATCTCGCGTTCGTTGACAATGCGGTTGACCGCACCACCGGCACTATCAAGCTAAAAGCGGAATTTAAGAACGGCGAAAGACGCTTGTGGCCGGGCCAGTTCATCAATGTCGCGTTAACTCTCAGCACCCAATTGGATGCGGTGGTAGTGCCTTCTGAAGCGGTCCAGGTCGGGCAAGAGGGACAACATGTCTTTGTGGTGAAACCGGACAACAGCGTCGAAGTGCGGCCCGTTGTCGTAGCGCGAACCAACGAAGGCGAGGCGGTAATCGCCAAGGGACTTCAGGCCGGAGAGCAAATCGTTAGAGAAGGACAGTTTCTGTTAGGGCCCGGATCGAGGATTGAAGTAAAGGATGGCAAGGTGACTGAAGCCGGAGAGCAGAAGAGGGAAAAAGGTGAAAGACGCAAGAGTAAAGCGCAGGAAAGGAGCGCGTCATGAATATCTCCGGTCTCTTCATCCGCAGGCCGGTCACCACGACCTTGGTGATGCTCGGGATTCTTATGTTCGGCATCATGGCTTACAGGTCGCTTCCGGTCAGTGACCTTCCGACCGTCGATTTTCCGACCATCACGGTCAATGCCAACTTGCCCGGCGCCAGCGCGGAAACCATGGCATCGGGGGTGGCGACCCCGCTCGAGAAGAACTTTTCTAGCATCGCCGGGCTCGATTCCATGAGCTCGACAAGTACTTTGGGGCGGACGCAAATCACACTGCAGTTTAACTTGAGCCGAAACATCGACGCGGCGGCGCAAGACGTGCAGTCGATGATCGCCCGTTCGGCTCGAGATTTACCGCAGAATATGCCGAGCCCGCCCTCTTATCGCAAAGTGAATCCAGCCAACAATTCCATATTCCTCTTGGCCTTGACCTCCGAAACGCTTCCTTTATCGACGGTGGACGAATTTGCCCAGACGATCTTGGCGCAGCGGATCTCGATGGTGAGCGGCGTCGCTCAGGTCGATGTTTTTGGCTCGCAGAAATACGCCGTTCGGATTCAGTTGGACCCAAGCCAGTTGGCGGCCCGGCAGATCGGCATCGATGATGTTGTGAATGCAATCCAGCGGGGCAACGTGGATCTGCCCGTAGGGACCTTGAACGCTCCCAACCGGGCTTACACTTTGGTTTCAGATGCCCAGCTCACCAACGCCGCAGCGTATGGCCCAATGGTGGTAACCTATCGTAATGGGGCGCCGGTGCGCATCCAAGACATCGGCAAAGCCATCGACAGTGTGGAGAACACTAGAGTCGCCAGCTGGTTCAATGGTAAAAGGGCAGTCATCCTGGGCGTCCAGCGCCAGCCTGGTGCCAATGTCGTCGCCGTGGTGGACTCTATTAAAGATATTCTCCCGGGTCTCCGCGCACAGATTCCTGAGTCGATCCAGCTCGACATCTTCTTCGATCGCACACAATCGATCCGGGAATCGGTGCACGATGTACAACTAACCTTGATCGGAACCATTGTTCTTGTCATTCTCGTGATCTTTCTGTTCCTGCGAAATGTATCCGCCACGATCATTCCCAGCCTAGCTTTGCCCATGTCCATCGTCGGCACCTTTGCCGTGATGTATCTGCTCGATTACAGTCTGGACAATTTGTCGCTCATGGCATTGACGTTGGCGGTCGGTTTTGTCGTCGATGACGCCATCGTTGTACTGGAAAATATCGTGCGCCATATGGAAGAAGGTGAGTCTCCCTATGAGGCCGCGGTCAAGGGCGCCAAGGAGATCGGTTTTACGATTGTGTCGATGACGATCTCGTTAGTCGCCGCTTTTATCCCGATCCTTTTCATGAGTGGGATGCTGGGGCGGATTCTGCGGGAATTCTCCGTGACCATATGCGTTGCGATCTTGGTATCCGGGTTCATCTCTTTAAGTCTTACTCCGATGTTGTGCAGCCGCTATCTTCGTCCCCCCGCCGAGCAGAAACACGGTTGGCTGTACCGCTTCCTCGGACTCTGCCTCGATGCGATGAACAAAGGCTACGAAGTTTCCCTGCGGTGGGTCATGAAACATCACGTAACGACGATGGTGGCCTCGGCCGTCGTGCTGGTGGCCACAATCTATATGTTTGGATTGGTCCCCAAGGGATTTATTCCCAGCGAAGACACAGGTCAGATCCTGATCAACACCGAGGCCGCCCAGGGCGTATCCTACGAGCAGATGGCGCAATACCAGCAGCAGTTGGCTGCTATCGTCGCCAAGGATCCAAACGTCGAGTCATTTTTCTCCAGCGTTGGAGTGGGCGGCGTGGCGCTGACGGGTAACACCGGTCGTATCTTTATAAAGCTCAAGCCGAGAGCCGAGCGACCTTTGAACGCAGAGCAAGTAATCCGGGATTTGCGACCAAAGTTAACGCAGGTTCCCGGGATTCGTGTCTCACTGCAGAACCCGCCCGTTATACGTGTCGGCGGCCGGCTGACCCGAAGTCTCTACCAATTTACATTACAGAGTCCCGATGCGCAGGAACTCTATCGCAACGCTGCTATCTTCGAAGAACGGCTGAGAGCGCTTCCAGACTTCAGGGATGTCGGCAGCGATCTTCAGCTCAAGAATCCTCAACTACAGGTCGTCATTGACCGAGACAAGATGGCGACCATGGGAATCACGGCCCAAGGCGTTTCGCCGCGACAGGTGGAGGAAGCTTTTTGGAACGCCTACGCGACGCGGCAAGTCTCAACCATCAATACGCCGAACAACCAGTATCAGGTGATCGTGGAGTTGGATCCAAAATTTCAAAACGACCCGTCCGCTCTGTCGATGCTCTATATTCGCTCCACCGCGGGACAAGCCGCTACCGCTCAGCCAATGGTACCTTTGGGTTCGCTGGCGAGCCTCAAGTACACGGCGGGACCGATGTCGGTAAACCATTCGGGGCAGCTCCCGTCGGTCACGATGTCCTTCAATCTCCGTCAAGGCGTGGCTCTTGGAGACGCGGTTGACACGATCAACAAACTGGCTCGCGAAACTCTGCCGGCAACCATCAGCACGAGCTTTCAGGGCACGGCTCAGGAATTTCAATCTTCCATTAAGAGCCTTTGGGTCCTCCTCGCGCTGGCGGTGTTTGTCGTCTATTTGGTTCTCGGTATCCTCTATGAGAGCTTTATCCATCCGCTGACGATTCTTTCCGGGCTTCCCTCGGCGGGTCTCGGCGCTCTCATAGCCTTGTATTGGTTTGGGATGGACCTGAGCATTTACGCCTTTGTCGGCTTGATCATGCTCATCGGCATCGTGAAGAAAAACGCTATTATGATGATCGACTTTGCACTTGAAAGGCAACGCAACGAAAACAAGAGTCCCGTAGAGGCGATCTACGAAGGCGCGTTGGTGCGGTTCCGTCCGATCATGATGACTACCATGGCGGCTATCGTTGGCGCTATCCCGATCGCCATCGGTTGGGGCGCGGGGGCAGAGGCCCGTCAACCTCTTGGCGTTGCGGTGGTTGGCGGCTTGCTTGTTTCCCAAATCTTAACGCTCTATATCACGCCGGTGGTTTACCTCTACTTGGAGAAGTTCCAGGCAACGATGGTTTCGCTGCCCGAGAGGCTGCGCCGAGGCTCAGGGCGTCGCCCTGCTGAGGTAGGAGAGCCTGTACTCACCCACAAGCTGACCGTGGAAAATCCGGGGACGGGGAAATTACCGTAGGCTTATTCGCGCGACGATCCATCCCAGTTCTTATGAACAACTCGTTTGGCCTGCCGTTTCATGAGAGACGGTAGCTCAGGTGCCCGCGGCATCGTACCGCTTCGTGTCTCTGGTCATGTTCATTCTTGAGCGCTGGCGAGTAAGAACCCCATCAAGCAAGTCTAATTTTCTCTTCCTAAATACAGTCCGCGCTTAACTTAATTCGTCCAAATGAAACGATGGTTGCTGATCACGCTTGCCCTGGGCGCTCTGATCATCGGTTACCGCCAGCCGATTATGGAGAAATTCTTAGGTTGGTTTGTTACTCACGATGCAATCCGGGTGACGACGGCGCCGGTCAACAAAGCATTGATCCCCCACGTCGTCCGTGGTCGTGGACAACTCCAAGCGGTCGAAGTGGTAGATGTGTTTTCTCCTGTCGCGGGCCAGCTGAGCAAGGTCCAGCTCAAGGCCGGCGACAAGGTCGCGAAAGGGCAAACGCTGGCCACCGTCCGGTCCCGTGAGTTACTGCAGCGCGCGGAGAAGATTGCAGCAGCCCTCGAAGCGGCCACGGCGGATCTCCGGCAAAAAGAAAGTCGGCTTGCCGAGGCGGAGAAGGCATTGGCAAGAGCGCATGAGTTGCACAGCCGAGATCTGATTCCCGGCCAAGATTTGAAGGAAGCTGAGGCTGCCTTGCGGCCCTACGTGCAGGTCAACCACCTGAGCGTGGGGCGCATAGCGGCCGGCGCGACGGTCGAGCGCGCAGTGCCGACCACGATAGGGCAGGGTGGTTACATCAATCTCGAGCTCAACACGACCGATTTCACGACCACCCGGCGCGTCGTCG
>JAHKKJ010000307.1 GCA_020027655.1 Deltaproteobacteria bacterium
AGAAGCCCGGTCTCGTTGGACCCTCGGCCCCGGATCAGCATCTGATCTCTACTGTTACGGGCACTCACATGGCCTGTGGTTTCTTTGAAGAGTCCGAGTTTAGCGAGAATGCGGCACGACAGCGCCACCTTTCGCGCTAGAGAAGCGTTCTTCTTCACCGATAATCTGCCTACGTTTGGAAAACCGAACCGAACTCGGTTAGCTGATTCTTTGAGAGCTCAGCTGAGGTTCGTACAACATCTGAATCACGATCCCGTCCGGGTCGGCGCAGTAAAAGGACGCGCTGCCGTCACGATGGATTTTGAAAGGGTGAACGATCTTCACGCCTTTCGCCTGGAACTCTTGCTCTAGCTCTTTGACCCGCTCGATAGTCTCGACGACGAAGCCTAAATGATCAAGCTGCCGCTCCACAGCGCTCATCGCAAAGTTCTCTGACACTTCATGGAGCGCAATATTGTCGCAGCCGGACGAAAGATAAACGTTTTGCGGGTCCGGCTCCCAGACAACCTTCATGCCGAGAGTATCTTGATAGAAGCTCTTGGACCGCGCTACGTCTCTGACCTTGAGGGCGATATGGCGCATCCCATTCAGTCCAGTAATACGGGTCATGCGCGCTCTATATCACAGTGCGTCATAAATGTGACGCAATGGGCAGTCTGCCACTTGCCTGGCACCCGAAAAAGCGGGATAGTTTGCCTATGAAAGAGGCTCTCTGGTGGCAGACAGAAGACGACGGGAAGATTCTATGCACCCTGTGTCCGCGTTTCTGTCGCTTGGGCGAAGGCCAGGCCGGTTTCTGCTACATCCGTAAGAACGTCGGCGGTAAACTCTATTCGCTCGGCTACGGCACATCCACCGGCTTCGCCATCGATCCCATCGAAAAAAAGCCGTTGAATCATTTCCTGCCCGGAACCGGCGTGTTGAGCTTTGGCACCGCCGGTTGCAATCTCGGCTGTCGCTTTTGTCAGAACTGGAGCATCAGCAAGGCAAAGCTTGACGAAGCCCATAGTCTAGGCACCAGCCCAAAAAAGGTCGTGCAGCTGGCGATTCGACACCAGGTCCCGAGCATTGCGTTTACTTACAACGATCCCGTGATCTGGGGGGAATTTGTTATTGATATTTCGCGTCTCGCCCGGGAACAGGGTCTAAAGAGCGTGATGGTTACGGCGGGTTACATCACCCCCGAGGCAAGGCCGGACGTTTATCGCTACATCGACGCGGCCAATGTGGATCTAAAGGCGTTTACAGAGCGTTTCTATCACAAGATTACATTTTCTCACCTCGATCCGGTGCTCGACACCCTCAAGTGGCTCAAAAATGAAACTGACATCTGGTTCGAGATCACAAACCTGATGATCCCTGACGAGAACGATAGTCCCGAAGAAACCCAGCAGCTGTGTGATTGGGTTTTAAAGAATCTGGGAGATTCGGTCCCGCTTCACTTCACGGCGTTCCATCCAGATTTCCGAATGACGGACAAGCCAAAAACCCCCGCAGCAACCTTGAAGCGCGCGCGACAGATCGCGCTTTCCGCGGGTATCAAGTACTGCTATGTGGGCAATGTTTTTGACGATGAGGGACAAACAACCTATTGCCCTGCATGCGGCAAAGCGCTCATTCGTCGCTCGTGGCATGACATTCTGGAATACAACCTAGTCGGCGACTCCTGTTCGTGCGGACAAACAATCCCCGGCCGTTTCGTAGCCCAAGGCTTGGTACCCAAGCCGCGACGAGGCAGAGTTTATTCCCTCGGGTTCTAGGACCTCTTTCCTCCTAGCGAAAAAGTCAATTATGTGTTTTATAAGGAGATCCTCTATCAACAAATAGCGTCGCATCTATGGCAAAAATCGCAAAACAGCCCGCTAAGTCTTATCCTCACCTCAACATCCTGGAAGATATCAGTACGTTGATCAGCCATTCGCGCGATCTCCAACAGACCCTCAATAGCATCGTTGCTACGGTGGCGGAACGGATGGAAACCGAAGTTTGTTCCATCTATATTCTTGACCGCCAGAACAAACGCCTGACCCTGCGTGCGACCATGGGATTGGACGAGGAGTCCGTGGGCAAGGTGTCCATGGGCACGGGTGAGGGTCTGACTGGACTGGTCATCGAACGAATGAAACCGGTGATGGTCGTCGATGCCCTAAAGCATCCGCGGTACAAATACTTTCCGGAAACTCATGAAGAACGTTTTCACTCCTTTCTTGGCGTTCCGCTCATCGAACAAAAATTACCGCTGGGAGTCCTGATCGTTCAAACTTCGCGCCGCCGCGAGTTCGCGCGGGATGAAATACGATTGCTAACGACGATTTCGGCCCAGGTTTCAAGCATTCTTGTTCAAGCTCGCCTGGCGGATTCGCTGCGGAGCAAAGAGGAGGAACGTAAGGAATATCACAAACGTATGGTTGAGGCGCTGCGCAAGCTGCGCTCCTATGAGGGCCGGCGCCGGGAGCGGGCAGCCGGCGCGCACCAACGCTGGCGAGGACGATTAAAGGGTCTCGCCGCGTCTCCAGGTTTTGGCCGCGGCCGCGCCTACGTTCTCGACCCGCGTATGGAAATCAGCGCCATCCAGAAGAAAAAAGCTAGAAACCCTGAGCGCGAGATGGAGCGATTCCGCGCGGCAGTCGAAAGAGGCATCGAACAGATAAACGTCGTGAAGCATCGGATGAGCAGTCTCATCTCAAGAGAGGAGGGGGCGATCTTCGACGTCTACCGGCTCATTCTCGAGGATCCCGCAATTATTCAACAAATCGAGGCTCAAATCCGCAAGGAAAAAGTTGTCGCCGAATATGCCACCCGGGTCGTGTTCGAGCAATACCTCCAATCGATCGCGCAAATCGAAGATGACTATTTGCGCGAACGAACCGGTGACGTCAAAGACGCGGCACAGAGACTTTTGGAGAACCTTTCAGGTGCAACTGCTCAGCACATTGAAATTCCCGAAGATGCCGTCTTGGTGGCAGAGGATCTTTCACCGGCCGATCTCAGCATGCTCGAAGGAGACCGATTTCGCGGCATTGTACTGGCCACGGGCGGCGTAACGACTCATGCATCGATTCTGGCCAAATCCTTCGAGATTCCTAGCGTAGTGGCAATCGAGAATTTGCTGGAATCAGTGCATCAGGGAGATTCCCTGGTCGTCGATGGTAATGCCGGCGTGGTCTACGTCAACCCCAGCCATGAAATCACGCGCGAATATGATCGGCTGGTGCGTGATTATGCGGCTCTTAATCGCGAGCTGGAGGAACTAAAGGATGAGCCCGCGGAAACTATCGACGGCCACCGGGTCTCGCTCTATGCCAATATCGGCCTCTTGAGCGATATTGCTTTTGCGCATATGCACGGAGCCCAAGGGGTGGGACTATATCGCACGGAGATCGCGTTTCTGGCGCATCGGGATTTTCCCAGCGAAGAAGAGCAATACTCCTTATATAAACGAGTCGTCGAAGGAATGGCAGAAAAACCGGTGACCATCCGCACCCTGGATATTGGCGCCGATAAATATCCCTCTTACATACGGAGCCCGAGCGTCGAGCCCAATCCGTTTCTGGGGTGGCGCTCTATTCGTATATCACTCGAGGTCGAAGAGGTCTTCAAAACCCAGCTAAGAGCGATCCTCAGGGTGGGAGACCTCGGCCGGGTCAGGATGCTCATACCCATGGTATCGAGCCTAGAGGAGATACTCAAAATCAAAGAACTAGTAGCGGAAGCGAAGGAGGAACTTCGTCACGAAGGTACGCCCTTCGACCGGCAGATGGAGCTCGGGATTATGGTGGAAGTCCCTTCTGCCGTTCAGCTCGCTGATCGCTTTCTCCGGGAGGTCGATTTCCTGAGTATTGGCACCAATGACCTGATTCAATACATACTGGCAGTCGATCGGAGCAACCGACGAGTCGCTGACCTGTACGAGCCGCTGCATCCCGCCGTGCTGGCCGCTTTGCATACGACAATCGAAGCCGGCAAAAAGGAAGGGAAGCGAGTCGGAATGTGCGGCGAAATGGCGGGTGATCCGCTTTCTGCTCTGCTGCTATTGGGAATGGGACTTGAAGAGTTCAGTATGGGTTCCCTGTACGTCCCGGTGATCAAGAAAACCATTCGGTCCATAAGCTACCAGGCGGCGAAATCGGCTGCGCAGATCGTTCTCCAGATGGACACGGTGGGGGAGATCAAGAAGTATCTTTTCGAACAGATGCGCGAATTGGGCATGGTGGAGCTCTTAGAGATGTACCATTAACCTCACGATCCGGATGCCGACGCATCCCTTAGGTCGGGGTTTGATTTCCTCATCAGAATAGGTTATAAAATAATTCGAACGATCGTTCGAACGCTACCAACTGAAGGGAATTCGTTATGGTTAAAATCTCTACTTTTGATGATTGGATTGATTACTTTCGCGAATGGCAAAAAGATATCGGCTACGATCCGGAACTGCTGGGTGACTATAAGTTCGAAACTAAGCTCGGCGAGTTGCACAGCCCGGAAATTGAGTTCGGAGATTTCAGGAGCCAACGTAAATGGGAGCGGATCGGCCAAATCCCAAATCAGTCGATCCGCGATGCTCTAATGAATCTCATCGTTTACCAGGGGGATACCGAGTTCGCATCGGTGGAGCAGCAAAAGAACCTGCTCGACACGGCGCCCACAGAATATGATCGCCAAGCGCTTGTCCGAGTGAATAGTGAGGAGATGCGCCACGGGTGGCAGATGTGCTACTTACTGGTTAATTATTTCGGTGATTCTGGAAAACTTGAAGCCCGAAAGCTCCTGGAAAGAAGAGCCTTCAGAGGGGATCGCCTGCTGGATTCTTTCAATGCGCCGGTTAACAACTGGCTTGACTTTTTTACCTATACGGAATTTGTTGACCGCGATGGTAAGTATCAGTTAACCATGCTGAGCCATTCCTCCTTTGCTCCCTTGGCTGAAAGCGTCACGGCAATGCTCAAGGAAGAGTTCTTCCACATGTTTACCGGCCACACCGGCCTAACACGAATTTTAAGAGCGGGGAAAATCCCTCTTCCAATCGTACAAAAATATTTTAATAAATGGCTATCGACGGCTTACGACCTATTCGGCACGGATCATTCCTCGTCGGCGAACTGGTCCTACGTTTGGGGATTGAAGGGAAGATTCGATGAGCACGAGGCCAAGATTCCTGCGGACAAAAACAAATTAAATGACTTAGCCCGCGATCACTATCTCGCCGAATGCGCTAAGCTTATCGATCAGCTCAACCAGTTGGTTCCCGAAGGACAACCAAAGCTCTATGCTCCGCACCTGAAGTTCAACCGCTCTATCGGCGAGCATACCTACAGTGTCACGGGTGAGCTATTGTCACCCGAAGGGTACAAGAAACATCTGCCGGAAGTTCTTCCGACTCCTGACGATGAAAGAATATTGAGCGAAATTATTAGTGGAAAAGACTGGGTTACGCAGATACAAACG
>JAHKKJ010000870.1 GCA_020027655.1 Deltaproteobacteria bacterium
ACACGCCGGGCGTTCGAGAATCTGCCGGAATTGTTGTTGGCAGCGATGCGCTGTCCGCGCGTCGGCGTTATGATCGCGCGCGGCGACTTGGCCGTGGAGTGCGGTTATGAGCGGCTCGCCGAAGTTCAAGAGGAAATTCTCTGGATCAGCGAAGCGGCCCACGTGCCGGTCATTTGGGCTACTCAGGTATTGGAGCATCTTGCAAAGAGTGGTGTCCCATCGCGCGCCGAAATTACCGACGCAGCCATGGGCGAGCGCGCCGAATGCGTCATGCTGAACAAAGGCCCGCATATTGTCGAAGCGGTGCGCGTTCTTGACAATGTCTTGCGGCGAATGGAATCCCATCAAAGCAAGAAAAGCGCCAAACTGCGCCAGCTACAGCTGGCCACGCGGTTTCGCCAGCCCACACCGACTATTGAAAAATCTTGACGTTGCGACTGTTCTGGCTTTACAAAGGCATTGTTCTCATTATAGAAACGACCCAACCTACGGTGCCTTAAATTGTGATACGCAAGAGTCAAACGCTTGACCCAAAGCCCCCCGGGCCGCCCCGACTTTAGTTTTGACCCTTCGTTGATGCATGAGTTCTCCGGCGGTCGTACCCCGTCATTGAACCCTCCCATCACCACCGGGCACCACAAACCTGTCTAATATTAGACAGTAATCCGCCTTGAATTAGTATAAACATCAAAAAATATTGTGTTGCCTAGGAAACTGATGATATGCGTTTCCGGGTTAGCCGAGACATACCGTTTGAAACGGAGGGAGAGATTATGAATACGTTCAGATTAGCACGAGTGGCAATTGGCATCGCCTTCCTGTCTGCGGGACCCTCTCTTGCGGCCGATCCTGCGACTGTTAACTGGAACAGTGTTCCCACCAAGACGGTGACGCTCTTCTATCCTGCTCAGTCGACCTATCAATGGCTACGCAGCTCCGCTCATCCGGGCGCTGCGATTGTCACCGATGGAGGAGCCTGTCTGACTTGCCATAACGGAGCCGAGGAGAAGCTTGGCAATAAGTTAGTTACGGCAAACCCGTTGGAACCCACGCCCGTTGCAGGCAAGAACGGTGTCATCCAGCTGAATCTTCAAATTGCCTATGACAACGAGAATGCGTATCTCCGCGCGCAGTGGAAGACCAGAAATCCGTATCCGGGCGAAGCGCATCCATTCGTGCGTTATGACGGCAAGGAATGGAAACCGTACGGCTTTCCGAAACTCGATGCAGTTGTCCAAAAGGGCGAGCAACCGGGGATCTATGAAGATCGCTTTTCGATCATCATCGATGACGGGGGAGTGCCGGCCTTCGCGAACCAAGGCTGCTGGCTGACTTGCCACAACGGAGAACGTGACAACCCGAAGTTTGCGACCAGGGCCGAGGTTGGGGCGAATCCGCTGTACCAGGCGCTGAAACAGATTGATGTGCGCAAGTACCTGCCTTCGACTCGCACGGACGCGGATGCATCCTGGGACAAGGGCAAGAGCCCGGATGAGATTGCCAAGATCAAGGCGGCCGGGGGCTTTCTCGAGTTGATGCAGTGGCGCGCCCATCGCTCAAATCCCGTCGGCATGGCGGATGACGGTTACGTGCTCGAATATCGCTTGAGTGATGCCGGCGGTAACCCGTTCGGATCAAACGTGGATCCAAAAACCCACCAGCCGAGGTTCATGTATGACGAGAAGAAGGTCGGGAAGAAGGCGCTCAGCGCCGACGACATCCGCAAGACACCGACCGCCCTGATACGCGACCAGAATGCGCTCCCCTTTGATCCCAATGCTGGATGGAAAGTAGGCGATCTCATCCCCGAGTACGTGCTCAACAAGGAAGGCTCCAAGGGCTCGGGCGCCGATAACAAGAACGTAACGGGAGCCTGGAAAGATGGTATGTGGACGGTCGTGTGGGTCCGCCCGCTGAAACTTACTAACCCCGATGACAAAGCCTTGAATGAAGGGAAAGTCTACAACTTCTCCTTCGCCGTCCACGACGACAACATCACCACCCGGGGACATCACGTTTCGTTCCCAATCACAGTCGGTTTCGGCGCCAAGGCCGCGATCGAAGCGACCAAGCTTAAATGAGCGTCAGCATACGCACAAAAGAACTCTCTAAATTGCCAGCGGTCCAGCCCTCATTCATTTGAGGCACTTCAGGCAATATCGCAGCATTGAACCGAGGGAGAATTGAACCGAGGGAGAAAACAGTTCAATCCCACGGTGCTGATGAGCTGAAAAAACACGGTGGATTAACAGCAGCCGCCTGTCTCACAGAACAGCGACGTGTTTATTCTTGTGTGATTTAGCTTTCCCCTTCCAAAGATTACCGATTGGTAATCTTCGAGTAATTTTACCGTATGTTTCTTCTGTTATTGAGACAGACAAAAATGAAGAAGGCGGTTGACTATGATGAAATCTAAAACGGTTTACCGTCGACTGTCAGATTCGGGCCGTGGAATATAAGTCGGGGCTTAACTGGCAGCGTATAGTCGACATAATCGAACCCTGATGGACCTCAATGCCGTTAGCTTGAGTGACCTCGCTTTTTTTGAACAATATCTAGCTGTCGGCTGGGGTCTGGGAGAATCACAAAAGATTTAGACCGATGCCAGCATGATGAACAATTCAAAATTTGACGATGTTCGAAAAGTACGTGATGGGTTAAATTTTTTCTTGCAAAAAGAAACGGATTGCTTCTTCTTGGTGTTGTCACACCCCAAGAGAGGAGAGCAA
>JAHKKJ010000308.1 GCA_020027655.1 Deltaproteobacteria bacterium
TGACCGACGATTTGGGCTCGGCATAAAGGGCGAAAATCGGGCTCAGCTGCGCGTGGCAGGCAAGCATCAGTTTGAGCCGGTCCTCTTTGGGCGCCTCTAACGTCTTTTCGTGGGGGCGAATGTCGCCACTGGAGAAATCCTGTAATTCGGTAAGCGCGAAGAAGCCTTGACGCTCTCTCACCTCCCCGCCTCTGACAGAGAAGCGGTGCGTGCTGTAGTAGATAGCCGGGACTTCATCTCGTTCAAAAATTCCTTCAGCTTGCCATTCTTGAAAAAGCTGAGCCACCGCCGAATAGGAGTCGGGCTCTTGGTTGAGATCTAGGCGAACAAAATTATACGGGGACTTGCGGTAAAGTTTCTCTTGCTCCTCTTTTGAAATCACGTCATAGGGCGGAGCAATGACTTTGGAAAGATCGCGAATCTTTTTGCGATTATAGAATAGCCCGCGAAACGGAGCGATACGTACCATAATCCTCTCTTACCTTCTCATGACGTAGGCAACGATTGAGTTCTGTTTCGGTTCAAACAGTTCAAGCGGTTTAAGCCGTTCAACCCCTTCCTTCATCCTCCCGCGGCGCGGGGGAGGAAAAAGATGGGGGCTTGAACTGAGCGTAGCGGTTGAACCGAGTGAAACGATTGAACACTTTGAACAGTTTTGGATGAGCTACGAATCTCTCGACATTACTCCATCTAACTTTCTTTCGCCACGCCAAGACTCATCGCGCCGATTCCCTCAATTTCCGCTTTCAAAACATCGCCCGGCTTGAGCTTTTCTTGGAATTCCGGAGAGTCCGGGTTGCCGGTCGTGATCAGATCGCCCGGATATAAGGTCGTGACTTGCGATAAAAAACTCACCTGCGTCGCGATATCATTGATCATCGCGTCGGTCTTTGCCGATTGTTTGAGTTCGCCGTTAATCCAAAGCTTCATCCAAAGATTGTGAGGATCGGGTATTTCGTCCTTGGTGGTGATCCACGGCCCAATCGGCGCAAAGGTTTCAAAACCTTTGCGTACGTTGCGGGTACCCGAAAGATTCTTGCTCAAGCCATATCCCCGGGCAGTCACGTCGAGCATGATCGTGTAGCCGAAAATAGCGTCAAAGGCTTGATCTTTGCTCAAGTCGCGAGCTCGTTTGCCGATGACGACACACAATTCCAATTCCGGGAAGATCGAATCGGCGTTTTTGGGAATCACAATATTATCTTCAGGCCCGGCGATTGCTGACGGAGGTTTTAGGAAAATATTTTCGAGAAGCTCTTCCGGCGAAGCCCTGGAGGCACTTCCTCGGCCGCGGGCATCACCCAACCCTTCGCTGCCGCGCTTGTAATTGCCGGCTGCGGCCCAAATCTTAGAGGGCCTTTCCACCGGCGGTTTCAGAAGCTTGGCATCGATCTTCCTAGCGTTCCCCTGCTCCAAGGCTCTAACCAATGAGCTTTTTAGTAATGCGTACTTTTCGATTAGGTCGAGCATCGAGAAGTCGGTGGGTAACGCTCCTTGGCGGGCCAGGGTTTCACCCACGGGAATCCAAGTATCCTCTTTGACCACAGCGAGCTCGTTAGGTTTAATCGAGGCGAGTTTCATAGCGGCTCCTTTCTTTAATGAACCCTGTCCATACATGTAAGGAACGATTTTGACAAGCAGGGGAGGCGACTGAATCACGCGCGGTTGAGTTGATTGATCCCATCCAATCGTGGCATAAAAAATCGTGCCTTTCTCATGGTTACAACTTTCCGTGCGCGCGGATCCATCCACCTTCGACGCGTTATCCAACTTCCTTATGGAGCGAGGATCGCCGGGCGTCGTTATCAGGAAAAGTGAGATCCAAGCCTACTTCGCCAAATCCGGCGAGAACGGCTCCATCAAAAAGGATCTTCGATGTTTCCTCCGCGGGATCAGCGAAATCCACCCTGAAACGGAGACACCGCGCATTCGGTGGAGAATTCTAAAAGACCGAAACTGGAACAGCTCCTGGCACAGGTTCTTCCGGCCGCAGAAGGTCGGCAAAGCCTTCTGGGTAACACCGCCTTGGGCGACTCCGCGAACGTTGGGCCAGCGGCAGGTAATCATTATCGAGCCGGGTATGGCGTTCGGTACCGGCACGCATGCGACCACACGCGGCTGTATGGAGTTCAGTGAGCAGGTCGCGGCTTTGTTCGGTGGAACTGAATTCAACGCTTTGGACGTAGGCACGGGATCGGGGATTTTGGCCATCGCCTTGGTCAAGTTGGGAGCACGAAAAGTTTGGGCGGTGGATGTGGATCCGGTGGCTTTGAAGGTGGCGCGAGAAAATCTGCGTTGCAATCATGTGCAGGAAAAAATTCACCTATCCGAAGCGAAGCTGAGCCGAATCAAAAAGTCATTTCCTGTGGTGGTGGCGAATTTGACGGCGGAGACGATTATAGAGTTGGCCAGGTCATTAGAGAGCAGGGTTGCTGCCAAGGGTTTCCTGATCCTTTCCGGTATTTTGAATCCAAAGGCCAAACAGGTGATCAATCAATTTGCCGCAGATTTCAAAGTGATGAGACGCAAACGCGAAAAAGAGTGGGTGACCCTTTTGCTCCGCCGAAGATAAGAGGTGTATGGCTCGATTCTTCTTACCTAAAGAAAGAATCCAGGACCAGCGCGGCACGATTATTGGTGAAGAGCTGGCGCATCTGCGAAAAGTATTGCGGTTGGTACCGGGCGATCATTTAACCGTCTTCGACAATACGGGCTGGGAGCACGACGCGGTTATTCGCTCTTTCAGCGCTGGCCAAGGGGACATCGATATTCTGCGATCCTACCGGCCCGAACGAGAATCTTTACTGAAAATAACTCTTGCTCTGGGCCTGACCAAAGCCGAAAAGACGGACTTGGTTGTCGAGAAGGCGACGGAGCTGGGAGTTCAGGCCTTGCTCCCTTTTATATCGAGCTACACGGTGCCAAAATTAAATGACCGAAAGATCGAAGCCCGTACTGAGCGCTGGCAAAGAATTGCCCTTAGCGCGACGAAACAGTGCGGTCGTACTCTTGTGCCAAAAATTCTCACGCTTTGTGAGTTCCGGGAACTCGTGAGACAGCCCTGGACCGATACGCTGAAGCTTCTTTTCTGGGAGAGGGAAGGGCAACTGACGCTGAAGCAAGTATATGAGACGGATCGTGATGCGCGAGCGATTCTGCTGGTTATCGGGCCCGAAGGAGGCTTCAGTTCCGAGGAAGCGGGCAAAGCGCAGCAACACGGATTTAAATCGGTGCAACTAGGCCGTCGAATTCTTCGGTCTGAGACCGCAGCTCTTGCAAGTTTGTCGGTTGTGCAATTTTTGTGGGGAGATATGGGATAAATGCCCTTGCTTAGGGAGCTTCAGGAATTAAGCTTCACAAGCAGACTTTGCGATCTAGTTTACCAAGGTTCTCTCAGGTATTGTCACCCTGAGCGGAGCGCAGGATCTCGCAGATTCTTCGCTACGCTCAGAATGACCCTCGTGTAAAGCTTATGCTTTGACAGATACTGAGGCGCTATTTTCTTGGTACAAGTTATGAATTGTCAAAATTGCGAATACCCGATTCTTCCCTCGGATGAGAAATGTCCGCATTGCGGTGCCTTACCGCTGCGCCGGCGGGTTACGTTCGGTGCCAGACGGGAAGAATTCGCGCTGACTCGTGAAGAGGAGCCCTTTGAGCTTGGCGACGTCGCGCAGGCAGAGGACTGGCAAAGTCCAGTTGAACAAAAGTCGGAACCAGAGCGACCCGTTACGAAACCGGCGAGCCCATCGATCCCGGAAATTCATTGGGGAGGGTTCTTTCGCCGCGGCTGTGCATTCGTGCTTGATGTCGTCGTTATTTTGGCGCTTTCAATGATAATGTTTATTATGTGCTACGTCGGTTACAAAGTCGGGTTGTCGGCGCATGGACGCGCACTGACCTGGGAGCATTCAACGCCGTTGTTTGTGTTGTTTACGTGGGGATGGGTCGGTTTGGCCACAGCGTATTTTGTAATTTTTCATGGTATCGAAGGAAAGACCATCGGGAAGTGGCTGTTGGGACTCCGAGTCGTGGGGGCCGAAAGAAGCGCCGTGACGTATCGGCGGGCTTTTTTGCGCTGGCTCGGAATGGTTGCCTTTGCTCCCGTGTTGTTAGGCTTCCTGTGGATTCTGTGGAGCCGAGAGAAGAGGGGGTGGCACGACTTTTTAGCTCGCACCTGGGTAATCAGGGATTAGCGACGAATATGCGAACAGAGCTATGCCGGCATTAAAAATCGGGGTCGTCATGGACCCCATCGAGAAAATTAACATCGACAAGGACACGACTTTTGTCCTGTTGATCGAGGCGCAGCAGCGGAATCATGAAGTCTACTATATGGAACTCGACGATCTGTTCATTCGTGGTGGGACGCCGTGCGGCCGATGGCGTCGAGTTCATGTCGCTCGCCGGACACCCCATTATCGACTGGGGGAATTCAAAACAGGTGCTCTCGAGGACTTTGACGTCGTCCTCATGCGCAAGGATCCACCGTTCGATATGAAGTTTTTCTTTTCTACTCACTTGCTCAGTCTGGTGAACGAGCAAAAATGTTTTGTGATGAATAACCCTCGCGGATTGCGGGAGGCCAACGAAAAACTCTACGCGCTGCGTTTCCCTGAACAGATTCCGCAGACGCTTGTTACCAGTGATATGCAGCGGTTAAAAGACTTCATGGAGGAACATGGCGGTGAAATGATCATCAAGCCGTTGGATGGCTGCGGCGGCAGCGGTGTGTTCTACCTCAACACCCAGGATCGCAACACCAATTCGATCCTCGAAGCTGCGACCGATAATGGCCGCAGAATGGTCATGGGGCAACGCTATTTGCCCGAGATTCGGCAAGGGGATAAGCGCATTATCGTGCTCAATGGCGAGCCGCTGGGCGCGGTCCTGCGAGTTCCCTTGGAGGAAGAAACTCGCGGCAATATTCACGTCGGCGGACAGTGTGTTCGAGCGGCGGTCACGCCGCGAGACCAAGAAATCTGCGCAGCGCTTGCACCGTTGCTGCGGCAAGATGGGTTATATTTCGTTGGCCTGGACGTGATCGGCAACTATCTCACCGAAGTCAACGTCACCAGTCCCACGGGTATTCAGGAAATCAACTCGCTGAACGGCGTTCAACTGGAAAGTCAGGTGGTGGATTTTATCGAGAACCGAGCCGCAAAAATCCGCAAACGTAGCCGTCAATCTTGACTCCCTCTACCTTTTAAGCAATATTTCAACGCTGTGGCCAGGTAGCTCAGTCGGTAGAGCAGAGGACTGAAAATCCTCGTGTCGGCAGTTCGATTCTGTCCCTGGC
>JAHKKJ010000871.1 GCA_020027655.1 Deltaproteobacteria bacterium
CAAGGATTCTGAGACTCCTTTTGCTGAACATTGTCCGTGTAACCCAATCTATGATCAAGCATTAGCATTTGATCCTTGGAGAATTGACCCCCGGTCCCGCTGGGGGGCGGACGATGGGGGCGACGGGGCTAGGGAGGTTTTGGGTGCAGGACTCAAACAAGCGAGAAAGCGAGGAGTGGTATGACCCGATTGTCGAATTTGCTGCCCACTTCATTGGGGCGAGCGCGATCTTCCTTATGCTCGGCGCAGTCACGACCGGCCTCCACTTTTACGTGGAATGGCTCAAAAGCTTGGAGGTCGAGCCCATTTTCGTTCACACCTTCAAGGGGCTTGAGTATTTCGTATTCATGACAGATGTAGTATTGTTTGTAGTGTACGTCGGCGGCTCGGCTATAAAGGCTGTACTGACGATGGTAAAGAGGTGGATATCATGAATCCCATGAATCGTTTTGTGCAGATCCTATATCGAGTTACAAGAGTATTCTGGGTCGCGTTCAAGGAGACTCCGGCGGGTTTCTTTGCGCCGCTGATTGCTTTTTGGAATGCGGTGAAGACTAACGCAACCCCCCAGGGGCACTACGACAGAGGCCGACGCGGCCATATCACGTGAACTGAAGCGCGCCTTTGTTTGCCTGTCTGCGTGCGCCCGTTTGTCAACAATATAACTGCTTCTCGCGTCGCTTTTTCGTCCCGTTGCTGCTTACCTATTACCTCACGCCTCTCGCCTCACGGTTTTCCGATTGACAGCCTCATTGTCGCGAGCACTAATTATAATAGCTTCGCTCGGTTCTGGGGCTCGAACGTGATCTTGGTCGAGTCTTTACACAATACGATACAAGCCACGATCTTGATTAAGGCACCACGGAAAAGGCCGAATAATGGGTGGTTACGGCCCGTGGTCCGCCAGTCCGGAACTGTGGTACTATCCGCCATCTCGTTGGCTAAGGAGATCAACCATGCCCAATCCTAAGCTCCGCCTTTATTTCCGCGAGCCGACCGTGGACACGAACATGCCCATCACCGATGGGACCGTGAAGATTGAAGGCTTTGAGTTTGAAATCGTCAAGCGGGAAGATGACGCCGATGCCTGGGACTGTGGCTTTGCGGCACGGGTGCGCGCCCATGCCAAGGGTCTCGCGCACGTTTCTATACCTGCTTTCCCCAATCGCAAGTTTCGTCTGTCATACATTTACGTCAATAGTAAGGCCGGGATCGAATCCCCGCGCGACCTCGAAGGCAAGCGTGTGGGCATTCCCCAGTGGGACAACACAGCCGGCGTGTGGGCGCGCGGCGCGCTACAGAATTATTATAAAATCGATCTCACCCGCATCAACTGGTTTTCGGTGCGCTCTAAAATGATGAGCCCTACGCCGGGGATTCAGATCGAGTCTTTGGCACAGCCGAGCGACTTGGACTCGCTCTTGCTGGAAGGGGCGCTGGACGCGGTCATCGAGCCGGACGTGTTGCCGTCCATTACACGGAAAGATCCGCGGGTGCGCCGCCTGTTCCATGATTACAAGACCGAGGAGCAAATCTACTTCAAACGGACAGGCATCTTCCCCATCAGTCACCTCGTCACACTGAAGCAGGAGTTTGTCGACCGCTACCCAAACGCGCCGGTGGCATTGCTCAAAGCGTTTCGCCAGGCCCGCGATGAGGCCTTCAGTCGTTTGGAGGGAGACAATCCGCAGATTCTCGTGATCTCATGGGTTGCTGCCGCAGTGGACGAGCAGCGCGCGCTCATGGGCGAAAACTATTGGGCGTACAATATCGAGAACAACCGGAGCGTCTTGGAAGCGATCACGCAGTACGCCCATGAACAAGGACTATCGCCGAACCGGATCGATTACGAGACTTTTTTTCACCCGGAGGCGGCCGCTCTTCCGGGGAGCTAGGGCTGACCGATGGGACCTAGTGCAGGAATCTTGAACGACGGGTCAATGGAGAGTTCTCTCTCCCCTTGGAGATTGTGTCGTAATGCGGTGGTCGCTCTTTGACTCAAGCAAATCTCCCCTTACCCCTCTTTTCAAAGAGGGGTAAAGAACTGCGCGTAAAAAATTTCACCCTTTTGTAAAGGGGAAGCCGTGAAAAAATTTATGAGACCCTCAAGCAGTTTCGTAAAATCTCCCCTAGCCCCTCTTTGTCAAAGAGGGGAACGGAAAACCGGAGTTCTTGGGGGATAAAGGGGGATTTTGAAGCTGCTCAGGGACAATGTGGTTGAAAAACGCGAGGGAGTTAGGATTTCCCGCTGGCTCGAAATGACACGATGCGAGAATTTCGACATTGCGACACAGTCTCTCAAGACAGAGGATGTCCCTAATCTGTATGCGTAGTTTCTTGACCACAGCTGTGCCTGAAACACCGGCTGCCCGCACCGCTACAGAAAACATCGATAGCACCAAGGCCAAGATCGCGATGCGGCTCGAGGGGCTGTGGAAAACCTATCCCGGGAACCTGCAGCCAGCGGTCAAGGGTCTCTCTCTGGATGTGTACGACGGTGAGATCGTGACCTTGCTCGGTCCCAGCGGCTGCGGCAAGACTACCACTCTGCGCATGGCGGCCGGCCTCGAGGTTCCTGACCTGGGCGATATTTTCTTTGGTGACACCGCGGTTGTGATGAGCTCGCGCCGATTGTGCCTTGCGCCCAATAAACGGAACGTCGGTATGGTATTCCAGTCCTACGCCATCTGGCCGCACATGACTGTGGCGGAGAACGTGGCCTTTCCGCTCAAAGCGCGCAGGTTTCCACGGAAAGAAATCCGAGATCGCGTGCGGCGCGCGCTGGAGTTGGTCGGCATGGCCGGTTTCGAGGATCGACCGGGACCGCTGTTGAGCGGTGGGCAGCAACAGCGCGTCGCGTTCGCGCGGGCGCTGGTCACTGAACCGCGAGTCTTGCTGCTGGATGAGCCCTTCAGCAACCTGGACGCCAAGCTGCGCGAGCAGATGCGCATACGGGTGAAGCTTTTGCAAAGGCGGTTGAATATCGCGTTGCTGTTTGTCACCCATGATCAGATCGAGGCGCTCAGCCTGTCGAATCGTATTGCGCTCATGAACTTTGGGGTCGTGCAGCAACAGGGCGACCCAAGGCTGCTTTACGAAAAGCCGGTCAACGAATTCGTGCGCGATTTTGTCGGTCGCACGTTGTTGTTCAAGGGCACCGTGCAGAGCAGTAATCCATCGGGCCAGTTAGCCATTGCCCTTGAAGGAGCGTCGGACTGCGTTGTCTTTGGGCGCACTTACGATCCGGATAGCATCAAGACCGGCTCCCTGGTCTATATCGGCGTCCGCCCCGAGGATGTCGAAATCCATCCGGCGTCAGGCACCAAGGTTCCGCCTGGAATGATCGGCGGCACGGCCCAGGCTGCGTTGTTCGTCGGAGAGCGAATCGAATACCAGGTTGAGATCCAAGGGCAAGGGGAAATCCTGATCTACGGAGAGCGGCACAATCCCATCGATGAAGGCAGTAAAGTTTGGCTCAAGCTAAGACCGGAGGGTCACTCTGCTTGGGCTTCCAACTGGTCCCACAAGGAAGACGGAGAGTAAAACACTATGACCGTAGCG
>JAHKKJ010000031.1 GCA_020027655.1 Deltaproteobacteria bacterium
ATTGCAGAAACTCATATGAGCAAGTCGCGCGAGCAAGAAAAACGGAAAGCTCCCACATTAATGAATCTGCACGCCGGCGGCCTTGGCCATGTGAGTCGCAATGGCGTCCATCAATGCCGGGGATAGACAATCGTAAGGCTCCAGGCCGAGTTCCTTTAACCTGCCCCTGACCGCATTCATGTTATTGGGGTTCGCACCTGACTCGATAATGGATGAAACAAAAGCCGCAAACTCAGGTGGCGCCCAGCCTTCCTCCTTCGATAACTCTGTGTGGATAAAATCAAACCCGTAGAACGGATGAGCTTTATTCTCAATCCGGCCGTACATGTGAACGCCGCATTGTTTGCAACCATACCGCTGAATCACTGCTTTGGCATCTACAACTTCGAGTTTTTCTCCGTTTCTTATTACGCTGAGGTTTTCACGCGGGACCACAGCAACCTGTGAGAATAATGCCCCTTTCGGTTTCCAGCACTTCGTACAACCGCATACGTGATTGTGCGCGCATTGCCCCTTGATCGTCACCGCGACCCGGTTGTCCGTGCAGTGACATAGCAGCGTCCCGCCCGCAAAGTTCTCGGCCTTGGGTTTTAGCCCCCGATCGACCGCTGGGTGTATCGTGATTAGACTAGCCATAACGATTCCTCCTTTGAAAATATTTTACACTCCGGTAAGACCTCGTACACCGTGAAACCCGGGGCACCTCATGCTCGGCGTCCCTGGGATATATTTAGCAAAATACTCCGACAGAATGCACCCCAAATGTCGAAAGATCGCCCGGGTCTATCCTTGACACAATCAACGCGCATTCTCTAGAATCAGGGCAATTTGGAAATCGGCGAGAGGAACCGGATTATGAACCACGAAATGATCTCTGGCGTTCTCACATCGAGGAAAAGGTTCGCCGAAAAGTGGTTTGTGAGAACGCCGGACGGCTCTCCGGATTTTTGAGCTGATTAGCCTCCTTGACGATGCTGGAATATTTCTCCGACCAGCAGATTTCCGCAGTTAGAAAAACTCCCGACCGTTGAAAAATCCCCTAAACTTCACCCAGGAGAGAGAGTCCAGCGGCTCAAAAGCCCGCGCCGCGACATTTCAGACGCTCCATGGCGAGGTCAAAACTCCGATCTTCATGCCGGTCGGAACCCAGGCGACGGTGAAAGGACAAACGGTTGAGAGTTTGAAAGCGACCGGAGCGCGCGTGCTCCTGGTCAACACCTATCACCTGCTGCTTCGTCCGGGCCCTGAGGTGTTAAAGAAATTCGGCGGCATTCACCGTTTCATGAACTGGGATGGCCCGGTGCTTACGGACTCCGGCGGGTTTCAGATTTTTTCACTGCCCCATTCCAGAGAAATGAACGAAGCGGGCGCTCGTTTTCAAAGTTATGTGGATGGGAAGTCTTATCTCCTCTCGCCTGAATCAAGCATCGAGATGCAGAAAGCCATCGGCAGCGACATCATGATGGCTCTCGATCAGTGCATTCTTTCCACCGCCCCCTACGCTCAAGCGGAGGCGGCCATGGAGCTAACGCATCGTTGGGCCGAGCGTTGCCTTCGGGCCAGAGGCGACTCACCCCAAGCGCTGTTTGGAATTGTTCAGGGAGCCTGCCATCACGATCTCAGAAAGAAAAGTGCGGAGTTTTTGAGAGCGCTGCCGTTTGATGGACTGGCCATTGGCGGTCTGGCCGTGGGCGAAACTCATCGTGAGCGCTACGAGTTCACTGGACTCGTGACCGAACAACTACCGCAAAATCTTCCGCGTTATCTTATGGGCGTCGGCACGCCGATTGACATCCTCGAGGGCGTTCACCGCGGGGTCGATATGTTCGACTGTATTATCCCCTCACAACTGGCGCGACGAGGGGTGGCTTTTACTTCTCATGGAAAACTTCAGTTGCGCCGCTCCGTCTATAAATTTTCAGAAGAGTCCCTCGATGCCCAATGCGATTGCCAGGCCTGCAACCGATACTCCCGCGCCTACATGCACCATCTCATCAAATCAGATGAGATCCTGGGATGGCACCTCTTAGGCATTCACAACATGGCGTTCTATCATCAGCTAATGAGGGAGATGCGAGAGAGCATTTTGCGTGATGACTTTCTCACTTACTATGAGAAGAAACGACTCGAGCTTGTGCGAAGCGACGAAGAGAACCCGGGTTGGCCTCCGAAAAAAGCCAAAACCCCTCGGCCCGCCCGCTTGGGCGATTATGAAATCCACACGTCTGCTCATAGCTTCTACAGCATTCGCCAGGTCAGCTCCGGCGAGGTGATGCACTCCGTGAATCTCCCAAGCGATGAAGCCAATAAGCTTTACGTGGAGCAGTCGTTTCTCGCCTCGCGCCTATTGAAGCGAGAGGCCCAGGCCGACGAGCTGGTGATCTGGGACGTAGGACTCGGTGCGGCCTCAAACGCCATGGCCGCCATTCGCTGTTTTGAAAGAACTTATGCAGAAAAAGGTGCAAACGGCCTTCGCCCTTTGCGCCTGGTGAGTTTCGAATGGAATCTCGATCCGCTTACCCTCGCCGCTAAACATCCCGGCTCCTTCCCTCACCTGCGGCACAGCGCACCCTACCGGATTCTTGAAAACGGCAAGTGGCAACACGCTTCAAGCCTGCTTCAATGGGAGCTTTTCAAGGGAGATTTCCGGAATTTTATCGAATCAGCAAACATTCCCGATCTTATTTTTTACGATCCGTTCTCATCCAAAACAGACCCCGCGCTTTGGACGCGCGAGATCTTTGCGCGAATTTTCAAGCGTTGCCTGCCAAAATCAGCAGAGCTCTACACCTACTCCGCTTCGACTGCCGTGAGAGTTGCTCTTCTGACAGTAGGGTTTTTTGTCGCAGAAGGCGTTGGGACCGGGCCTAAGTCAGACACCACCATCGCTTTCACGAGAGCGACAGGAGCCCGAACCCATCCCCTGTCTCCACGACTCCTGGGCCAGGAGTGGCTCGCGCGCTGGAGACGAAGTGGTTCAAAATTTCCAAAGACTCTCTCAAAAGAGGAAAGACCTCATTTTGAAGAGCTCATTGAAACCCATCGCCAATTTTTGAGCGACTTCCTTCCTAAGAATAGTTGATCCCCCAGAAGGGACCCACAGGAGTGAGGTTTCTCCTGCATTGTGCTGCTGAGATGATCCATAGACTGACGGATAAAGGTATGCGAGTGAGGCCATACCGAGTCCAAGTGCGGCTAGTCCGAAGGCGAGTGACCTCTGGGCCATGGTCGAACCACTGCGAATGTACGCCACATCCGTGCGCAAGCCGTTCTTCTCGAACAGGCCTGCGTCGCGGGCGACCCACAGCACCGCGTGGGGGCCTGAAATCGCGGCATAACCGAACATGACCCGAGTCAGTCCTTGCGGTCCGACCGTACCGTGACAAAACATTGCCGTGAGCGGAGCTATCAGAATTCGCATGGCGCCCTCCTTGAACTTGATTCACCGCTTGTTCGGCAGTATAGGGGTAAGCGGGGAACCGAGGTCAACATAGGTCTTAGTATTTTCGGGCGAAAGGATTACGAATGAAAATTGCGCGTTATCTGTGGCTGTTGAGTTTACTGCTTGAGTTGATTTTGCTGAAACCCGCCACCGCGGCAAACATCAACGTCGTGTGGACCAGCGAAGTCGGTCAATTCGCTCCGCTGTGGGTCACCAAGGAAGCGAAGCTGTTCGAAAAATACGGCAACCAAGTCCAGCTGATTTTTATCCAAGGGGCAAGCTCCGCCGCCGCGGCGCTGTCATCGGGCGACGCCCAAGTCGGCATGTTCTCGCCGCAAGTGGTGGTGTCGACGCCGGGGTTGGATCTGGTCATGTTCGGCCGGCTCGGCAATACCATGGATAATCGCATTTACGCTAGGAAAGGAATAAAGAGCCTCAAGGAAGTCAAACGCATTGCCATCAGCCGCTTCGGCAGTAACGCCGATTTCGCCGCCCGATATCTTTTGCAGCGCGAAGGACTCAGACCAGACACCGATGTGGCATTGCTTCAAGTCGGCAACCAAGCCAATCGCATTGCCGCCGTCGAGACCGCCAACGCCGATGCCGCGATGCTCACCCCGCCGATGACGCTGCAAGCGCGCAAGCTGGGAATGACGTTGATCGCGGACGCGTCCAAGCTCGGCATCCCCTATTCCAGTCTCTTCTTCGTTTCACGCCGGCCTTACATGACAAAGAATCGCGCCGACTTGGTCAACTTCACAAAAGCGATGATCGAAGGCGTGCACTACTATAAAGCTAACAAAGAGTTCAGCATGAAGGTGATCGGCAAATATATGAAAATCGAAGACCGGGAAGTGATCGAAGAGAACTTCCGCGAGTATGATTTCCCTTTGAAGCCCTATCCAGCCAAGGAATACTTCGCCTTGCCGATTCAGGAAGTCGGCAAAAAGGATCCTAAAGTGTTGAAGGAAGATCCTGAGCGTTTCGCGGATCAGTCGCTCGTCAAGGAACTCGACGCCAGTGGTTTTATCGACAAGCTGACCCAGGAATACAAAGTGAAGTGATCTTCGGTAACAACCAGAGATCACTTCATCCTGAACGAAGTGAAGGATCTCTACGCAAGCGAAGATTCTCTCAGTCCGAAAGAACTAACTCAGCTCAATGGAGGTCCCATGGCAACAGTCCGAGGAGCAACACTACTCGGTCCAGACAAATTGGAAGTCCGTGAGTATCCGGTTCCCGACATTCCCGCCGACGGCGGCCTGGTTAAGGTCGAGATGGGCGGCGTCTGCGGTACCGACGTCAAATACCTTCACGGCAAGCTGAAAGTTGATTATCCGATCATTCTCGGGCATGAAATTCTCGGCCGCATCGAGAAGCTCGGAAAAAACGCCGCGGCGATTCACCACGTAAAGGAAGGCGATCGCATCATTCTCAAAGGCGCCATCGGCTGCGGCCGCTGCGCCGATTGCCGGCGCAACAATCAGCGCTTTTGCAAGCAGCGCACGAACTATGGCGGGCGAACAAAATGCGATCAGCCGCCGCACCTGTTCGGCGGCTTCGCCGATTATATTTACCTGGCTCCCGATGTTCTCGCGACCAAGATCAGCGACGCGCTTCCCGCCGAAGCGGCAGCCCTTATCGGTTCGGTGATGGCCAACGGCTTTCAGTGGGCGATTCGCAGAGGCGGCGTGAAGATGGGCGATTATGTTTTGATCCAAGGTCCGGGACAGCAAGGGCTTTCCTGCACATTCGCCGCGCGCCATGCCGGTGCGGCCAAGATCTTTATCTCGGGCATCGGACGCGACAAACCGCGATTGGAACTGGCCCAGAAGTTCGGCGCCCATCGCGCGATCAATGTCGAAGAAGAAGACGTCGTGGAAGTCATTCGCAAGGAAACCCATGGCGAGATGTGCGATGTCGTCGTGGATGTCTCGGGCAATCCGAACGCCATCCTGAAATCAGTGGATTGCTTACACCGGCAGGCCACTATGGTGCTGGCAGGTTTGACCGGCGATACCACCGTAACGCCCATGCTCATGGATAAACTGGTCTGGGGTGAAATCAAACTTCAGGGTTGTTTCACCGCCGACAACGACGCTACGGAAGCCGCGCTCCGGCTCATCGAAGAGACCAAGTTTCCGGTGCAAGAAATGGTCAGCCATGTCTTTCCACTGAAGGATATTGAAAAGTGTATCCGTGCTGTCGGCGGCGAGGTCCCGGAAATGTTTCCAACTAAGGCATTGATCAATCCTTCATTGGGTTAGCCGAGACAAAAAGAAGCTGAGTTGCTTCGAAACAGATCCTTCACTTCGTTCAGGATGACAACTCCTTTCACAGTGTCATTCTGAGCAAAGCGAAGAATCTTTCTCGCCGACTTTAAGTACTGACATCATGAGAGAGCTATTGCAATGATCGCAGGACTGATAAACCATGGAGAAGAGCCATGAATATCGATTATCCCATTATCGACGCCGACGGACACGTGATGGAAAAGGACGCCGAGTTGCGTGAGTTTCTCGAAGGACGATATCGGGAAGGGCCCCACTTTCAAACCTACAGCTTTTTCCCCTCGCTGGATGGCTGGAACCGCGGGTTCGGCGTTCCGGGCAAAATCCACGAAACCCCGGCGTCCAAGTGGCTAGAGTTCCTTGACGAGCTTGGCGTGCACACCACGGTGCTCTATCCGACCGGCGGTCTCGCACTCGGGCTCATTCAGAATCCGGAATGGTCCTGCGTCATCTCCCGTGCTTACAATTCCTGGATCGCCGAACGCTTCACTAAACAGAGTCCGCGCCTTAAGGGAGTGGCCCTGCTGCCGGTTCACGAACCCACCGAAGCAGCCAAGGAACTCGAGCGCGCGAAAGGGCTAGGACTGGTTGCCGGGCTTATGCCAGCGGTGACCGTCCTAAACAAGGGTTACGGCCACACGGATTTCGATCCTATTTACGAAGCAGCGGAAAAACTCGACCTGCCGCTTACTGTTCACGGCGCGCCCAGCCGGGGCATGGGTTTCGATTTCTTTAACAAGTTTCTCCAGGTCCATACGTTGGAGCATCCCTTTGCGATACTGGTCCAATTCACCCACATGGTTTTCGAAGGCGTCTTCGTGCGCTTCCCAAGACTGAGAGTTGCATTCCTCGAAGCCGGCTCGGGTTGGCTGCCCTACATGATGGACCGCATGGATGAGGAGTTTGAAAAGCCCTACCGTTTCCAGGCGCCGCTGCTCAAGAAAAAGCCCAGCGAGTATATCCGCTCGGGCCAGGTGTGGGCCACCTGCGAGGTCGAAGAGCAGGCGCTGACCCAGGTGCTAAAACAATTTAATCCGCGCTGCCTCATGTGGCCCTCCGATTACCCTCATGAGCGACTGCCGGATATGTTCAAGCATGACCTACCGGAATTTTTGGCGCGAAGAGACATCGGCGATGAGACCAAAAAGATGATTTTGCACGACAATCCGATTGATTTTTACCGGCTTAAGATTTGATCAGCTCAACGGAAGGGAGACATTATGCGGCTCAAGGACAAAGTCGTAATCGTGACCGGCGGCGGTGTCGGTATCGGCAAGGCTTACGCCCACGGATTGGCCAAGGAAGGGGCCAAAGTCGTCGTTGCCGATATTCAAGACGCGGAAGCGAAAAAAGTCGCGGCGGACATCAAGCAAGCCGGCGGTGAAGCCATGGCCGTCTTCGTCGACGTCACTTCAACGGAAAAAACCGAGGCGATGGCGCAAGCAACCCTCAAAGGCTACGGCCGCATCGATATTCTGGTGAACAATGCCGGACTCTATTCGGCGCTCAAGAAAAAAAACTTCATGGAGATCGACGGCGAGGAGTGGGACCGCGTTATGGCGGTGAACGTCAAGGGACTGTGGCATTGCGTCAAGGCGGTTTACCCCGCCATGAAGCAGCAGGGCAAAGGCAAGATCATTAACATTTCGTCGGGAACGATATTAGGCGGCACGCCGCTTTTTCTTCACTACGTGTCATCCAAAGCGGCAGTCGTCGGTTTTACGCGAGCCCTGGCGCGGGAGGTTGGCAACGACAACATCTGTGTGAATTCGATTATGCCCGGCTTGACCATCTCCGGTTCCAATCAGGAAGGCGTCTTGACGCCGGAGCAACTCGCCGACCGTCGAAAGCGCCGGGCTTTCCAGCGCGATCAATATCCGCAAGATTTAGTGGGAACCGTGATTTTCCTGGCTTCAGACGACAGTGACTTCATGACCGGCCAGTCCATCAGTGTGGATGGTGGCATGAACATGCACTAGCCAGCTGGCTTATAGCGTATGGCTTATAGCGTATGGTGCCAACTATATGCCATAAGCTATCAGCCATATGCTCTCTATTCGAAGACCATGCTCGTGAAGGTGACGGCGGAACCGGTCTCCGGCGTGAAGGCCTGATCGTATTTGAGCGTCCTGCCGTGACTTCCGTCCAGGAGCTGAATCAAAGAATAAAGCGGCGCGAAGCCACAGATCCTTCTCTTGTCCTGATCCTTCGCGATCTCACCGAAAAAGCCTGGGGCGTCTAGCGTCGCCAGCTTGTCGATCAGCAAATGGTCTTCGGTTTCGACCCATTTAAGAAAATCCGGCGTAATCGGCTCAAGATCACCAAACTGTTTTCCCACGTGCGCCAAGTCAACACCGGCAACGAAACAAATCTGCCGGCTTTCTTGCGCCACCAAGTCTTGCAAAGCGTTAATAAACGTCTCCACAGGCGGATGTTTCTCGGGAGGGGATTGACTCAACACCATGGAATGAAACGAGGAGACGAGGATCGGAATGATCTTGAAAGGTTTTTCCCGTTCACCCTTCAGCTCTGCTTTCCGCTGCGCGATGTATTTCAGAAACAACACTTGAAATTCCAGAGAGTGTTCGCCGCGATGTAAAAACTCGTCGGTCAGAAGATCCTCTCGACAACTCTCTTGAAGACGCCGAGTAAACTCTTTGTCGGTCTCCACCGGACCTAGCGGAGTGTCGAAATCTTTGAACGTGAGAATAAACGGATTCTCACCACCACAGTGAGAAGTGCCCAGGAGGACATAAAGATCCGCTCCCTCACTATCGGCCAATCCCTTGTAAGCCCAGGCGTAGGCGGGCCCGCCCCGATGAAAGTCGATGTGCGGCGCGACAATCGCCTTGGGCGTAACAATTTGAGTATCAAGGGATGGCAGTCCGGGACCGTGCGGCGATGCGAAATAACCATCGAGTTGCATCCTTAACTCAGCGGCATCTTGGCAATAGACGCTCCCCATATGGGCGGGAGCACGCCTGGGTTGCCTTTTAAACTCTTCGACAATCCCGTTTCGGTGGACCAAGAATCTAGCTGTCTGGAGGTAGTAATGGTGATCCAGCAAATCGATGAAACGCTGCAGCTCGTTGGTAAGCAGGAGCGTACCGAACTGCTTGCAATAGGCCTCCTGAATATCAACCAAAGAATGCTGGCCGTCGAAATGAGAGATAATGAAGTATCCAGCCGGAGAGATGCCTAGAGGCTGAGCAAAGTTTTCCGGATCTTTCAAATAAACGAGCGTCTTGGCTTCTTGCTGAACAGGAAATACTTCTACGGCTCTTAACTTAGGCCGATTGAGCATGACCGTCTCCGCAAACTTGGGTTAGAAAGTCCGCCAGCCTCGCATCGTGGCACAAACAGTCTCTGTGTGCCAAGTACGAGTGTCGGTGTTCCAGCCGCTGATTGGATTGATCGGAATTTGTCGAGGCGTCTCGCTAGCTAAGCTAGCCAATGCCCAGTTTTTGCTTCGCCTCTTCACTGATCATGCTGGGATTCCAGGGCGGATCCCAGACCAGATCCACAGTGGCGTCGCCGACGCCTTCCAGGGCTAGAATCCTTTGCTTTGCATCCGCCGCAATCATCGTGCCCATGCCACATCCCGGTGCAGTGAGCGTCATTTTCACGGCTACGTTATCACCATCGTCGACCTGCACATCATAAACCAAACCCAGGTCGACAATGTTAACTGGGATTTCCGGATCGTAGCATTCATGGAGAGCCTCATAGACCTGTTCTTTGGTAACCATTGCAACAACTCCTCGTTTCGACTCGCTAGGTTGTGATAATGTTAGGGCCCGGACTTTTTCTCGCCCGTTCAGAGGCGATGGAAAGCTGACCCGCCAGCTTGGCGGCAATTTCGAGAAAACGCTTACTCACTTCGGATCCTGGGTCCTGGATCAAAATCGGCACACCCTTGTCGCCCCCCTCTCGAAGCGCCGGCGTAATTGGAATCTCTCCAAGGTAGGGGATCTGAAACCGTTCTGCCGCTCTCTCGGCTCCCCCGCGCGAGAAGATTTCGTGCTTCTTTCCGCAACCGTCGCAGATGAAGTAGCTCATGTTTTCAACGATCCCAACAATGGGGATCATCACTTTATCAAACATCGTCTTGGCCCGAATCACATCTGCCAGCGCGACTTCTTGCGGTGTGGCGACCAACAGCGCACCGCTGACCTTAAGCTGTTGAGAAAAAGTGATCTGCACGTCGCCGGTTCCTGGCGGCATGTCGACGATGAGATAATCCAGATCGCCCCAATGAACATCCGCCATCAATTGATGCAGGGCCTTGCCTAACATCGGCCCGCGCCAGATCACCGCTTGGTCGGCGTCGAGAAAAAAGCCAATCGACATTACCGGCACACCGTGAGCTACGGTTGGAGCTATTTTGTATCCACCGTTGACTTCAACCTTATTAGGCTCGCCCTTTACACCCATTATAATCGGAACTGATGGCCCGTAGATGTCGGCATCGAGTAACCCTGTAGCAGCGCCGTGCATCTTCAATGCCACGGCTAGGTTGGCTGCGACAGTGGACTTCCCGACGCCACCTTTGCCCGCAGCGACCAGGACAACGTTCTTAACGGTGGGCAGCAAATCCGTTTGCCCGCCTCCCGTCTTGCTGCCGCGCACTTGGGCACCAAAAGTGATATTTAAATCACTGACGCCGGGAATTCCTGCCAATACCTTCTTGCAGTCGCCTTCAATACTTTCACGTAGCGGGCAGGCCGGGGTAGTCAGCTCAACGGTAAAGACTACTTTGCCGTTGGCGACAGCAAGATCTTTGACCATACCGAGACTTACAATGTCGCGATGCAGCTCAGGGTCTTGGACCTTTCTCAACGCCTCTATAACTTGTTCCTGAGTAACAGTTTCCACGATTTTCCTTTCATAAAAAACTATAGACTTCTAAGGTCTACGATGTCAATACGAGTCTCCGATATCAAGGTCCGTTGTTGGTGGTCATAACTAAGAACTTCGTTGGCCGAGTAAGGTTATCATGTCGTTATTCCCGCCACGCTAGAGCCTGGAATTCCGTTGTAGTTTTTCGATTTCGACGCGGGTCAGCCCGGCTGAATTGGCCCGAACCTGCGGTCTAAATAAAATAAGATTCTAACGACTATACCAAGACTGTTTGATGGGTCGGGTTTGATCTGTTAAAATTTTCGTCTGATTCGGCTAGCAAACCGAACGAAAGAGAACTCATGAAGCAGACTTGGGCAATTACTCTTATTTTTCTTGTGTTTATGGCGGTCGGTTGTTCCGGCTAATCGGCGATCAACTTCAAGGCCAAGAGCAAAGACAAGCAGATCAACAACAGCAGATCGACTCCAATCAAGCGGAATTGGACCGGCAAAGAAGAGAGCTCGAAAGACTCAAGCAGAAGGCCGAATATTAGTCTTAAGAATTTGCCGATTTCTGCAGACCGAAATCGAACGTCTAAAAAGAAAGAATGTAGGGATACGCTGGCAGCACAGCGAAGGGTAAAGAAAATAGCGTGTAGTCGAGGAGGTACCAATTTATGGATACGCAGCTAAAGTTCGCATCAGTGGGGGTTCTATTAGTTTTGGCTTCCGGGTGTGCGGGGGGATCATTAAGTACTCGTGAAAAAGGCGCAGGCATTGGCGCCTTAGGAGGCGCCGCCGCGGGCGGGGCTATAGGAGCGGCGGTGGGCCGTCCGGGGGTCGGGGCGGCGGTCGGCGGCGCGTTGGGGTTGGGCGCCGGTGCACTGATTGGCGATCAGCTTCAAGGCCAGGAAATGAAGCAGGCCGAACAGCAAAAAGCCCTTGATCAGCAGCGCGCTGACATCGCCAAAAATCAAGCGTTGATTGAAGAACTAAAAAAACGCAACATTGAGGCCCGCGAGACCAGCCGCGGGGTTATGGTCAATCTTCCGAGTGTCAATTTTCAGTTTGACAGCGCGGAATTAACGCCGGACGGCAGAGGCCGCGTCGACCAGATTGCGAGTATCGTCCGGCGCGAAGCGCCGAATCGGCGTATCGCGGTTGAAGGCCACGCGAGCAGAGAAAGCGCCGCTCAAGAAGCGTATAACCAGCGACTCTCCGAAAGGCGAGCGGACACGGTAGCCGATGCTTTAGCTAGAGATGGAGTTAAAAATAATCAAATCAGCTCACGTGGACTGGGAACGCGCTCGCCGATTGCAAGCAACGATAACGAAGACGGTCGACGGCAAAATCGGCGCGTCGAGGTAATTATCGAGAACTAGAGGTGCCTAACCGCGGTTCCGTACCGGACAGCAAGCGCTGAATGTTGCCCCGGTGGCGTAGGACGATCATGAGAGCAATAAATGAACTCATGCCCGTCAATATCGGAGAGTGAAAAAATAGCCAGAATACGATGGGAGCGGAGGCAGCAGCCACCATTGAACTGAGGGAGACAACGCGGGTGGCCAGAAGGACCAGAGCAAAAATCCCCCCCGAAACCAGCGTGGCCCAAGGTGCCAACCCCAAGAAAGCCCCCAGAGCCGTGGCCACGCCTTTTCCGCCCCGGAACCGCAAGAATACTGGATACAGATGACCTAGGAACGCAGCGATCCCGACAAAGGCTGTCGCCATGGGAGCCAAACCTATGTTGAGGGCAAAGATTACAGGGACAAAGCCTTTAGCGATGTCCGCGACCAGAGTTAAAATTCCCTGACGTTTGCCGACCACTCGAGCGACATTGGTCGCCCCGACATTGCCACTGCCTGCCGTGCGGACATCGACACCCGCCACAGAACCGAGAATGTAACCCGTAGGCACTGAGCCAAGCAGATAGGCAAAGAGAACCAGCAAATAAACTTCCATAGTCTTGAAGCGTCATTCGCCGGATATTAAAAGCGCAATTTTTTGCTGCGAGCACGATCGCGACGCAAGTAGTAATTTCCTCCGAAAACCCAACCGATAGCAAAGGCGACGGCGGCGATCGATACCCAAAGAATCAAATCGTTCTCACGCCCTTCAAGCATCTGGATGATTGACGGAGATTTCTCGGCAGAGGATTTTTGTTCCGCGACTGGCGGATTCGGAGTCGAACTGTCGGGTTTCTGGGTTGGCGTCGTTGTTGTGGATGCGGACGCCAAAACGGCGGTGTTATCAGTCGCTGCGTTCTTATCTGAGGATTCAAGACGGGATTGGTCCCATAAGAGCGCTAACCAGACAACGACGAAGGGGAGAAAAACATGGCTCACACCGACCATTAATTCAACTTACCACAGTGTGAGCCGAGCTCTCAATCTTTGTGAACTCCCAAAAGCTCAATGGCCAAAAAAAACCCCGAACCGCTTCAAACGGTGCGGGGCTCCGAAAAAATCAGCCTTTAGAACTTTTGAGAGTTTAAGCTGGTCTTTTATAAAAGTCCGGATTCATGCGGCTATAGGTTCCAGACTTCGCTAATTCCTCCTCAAACATCTTTCTGATGTTGGGATCCTCGTCGTAGTATTCGATCTGATTGCCGCCGGCCTTTACGTCTTTATCCACCTTGGTGATGTCGCCGAAGCTTTCGCCCAAGCTGTACTTAATTCCGCCCAAACGCGGCGGCAGATAACGCGCCCCTGTGGCACCCGTGTTAAAGTGCTGGTGCCACATCATCGCCGGCGGTGTGAAAACGCTGCCGTCCTGCCAATCATAGCGTTTGGGTTGTTCTCCTTCTCTCCAAAACATTGAAAAGCCCGTCCCTTTGATGATGATAACGTTAAAACCGGGGCCATGGCGATGCGCTTTTTTGTAGGTGCCAACCGGGAATTCGGAGATATGAGCCGCCATCGAGCCATTGGCCATCTCCAACATCACGTTCTTCCCTCCCCCGCCACGCTCTTTCCAATCTTCAAGTTTGAAATTGCGAGCGTCGGCGATAAAATTAGTGTCCCACACTCGACCAGGATAAGCTTTGCCCTTGCCGCTGAAGTATTCGGCCTCGCCGTTGAAACGATCCGCGAAATCACGCGGCGTATTGAAAATAAAGTCGGCATTATGAAAGAGGTTGAAGACGATCGGCATGCTGTTAACGGAGAAAAATCGAGCCGACTCGTCCCCCTGGCCATTGAAGTGCTGGTACCAAGAGTTGA
>JAHKKJ010000309.1 GCA_020027655.1 Deltaproteobacteria bacterium
CGAGACTCTCGCGCAGAACCGGATTATCCTTCATTCATCCTCCGGACCCGCCAGAGGAAAGATCGTACGAAACAACGTGTAGTCGTAGTTACGAATCCGTGGGTCGTCCACCGACACGCGCCGGTCTGGATCTTTCACCCAGCCAAAGAACACAGCCGCGCCCGTGCTCCAACGCACTGAGCCTTCGTCCCGCGGGAAAAACGAGGAGTGAAACAAGATCTCCCGCGTTTTGTCTTTAAATGAAATCTCGCGGAAGTCTACCGAATCAGACCGCCGGCCGCTGCTTCGCTCTTGGTTTTCTTCGCTGGCTAGAGGAAACTCTTTGGTCCAGCTCGCGCCCCGGGGGATATCGCCAAGGGCATAGCGCTGACCCGGTATCACTAACCAGCAATCCACAAGATCTTTGGCGCTCTGGTTATTCAATCGCATGCGCAGCTTTCCGGCTTGCTGTTCAAACTCCGCACGTAGCGGGAAACGGTCAACAAACCGGATGCGAAAAAGTCTATAATCCCACTCTCGTAACGGCAACTGAAAGCGGCTGGAGCCGCTGCCGTCCTGGAAAACCACGGCCGGTTCGGGTCGATCCCGGGAAGGCGCAGCAACCGGGACCAACTCCATCCAGCCCCGTTCCATCTGTAGGCTATATTGGCGGATCTGGGTGGAAAACATTGCCAAGTTCGACTGGATCTCCACATAACCATCGGCGCTGCTTTCCATAACACTGGAAGAAAGAAGTACGCCGTCCGGGATACTACCGCCGCGGCTGAATAAGAGATAGCCCCCGCAGGTTGAAAGAACCACAAACAACAGGAAAGCGGCCACCAAGGTGCGTCTGGTAAAGCCCTGGCGTTGCCAAAGCCATGAGAAAAGGCCGAGTCCGATCAAATAACCGACTATGCCCACGAACAGAGAGCCGGTGGGAAGGTAAGTGGAGATGAACGACGGGCTTAGAATCAGCTGCGAAAACACCGCGTCGTCCCACCGTGTCCGCGGCGCGAGCTCATCACCGCCGGCAGGCGCCAAAAGATTCTGCAGAAACCTCGGCAGACCGTCCCACTGGGAGAGCGGCGGTCGCCCGACATCGAGGGACAAATAGGTAATTCGACCCTTTCCTCGGCTGGTTTCAACGAGCACCGGCATGCCCTGTGCCTCCGCTAGCACCTTTCCCCCAATGACGGTCGATACCTGCGCCCAGACATCGGCAATGGGTGATAATCGATCGCTCTGACCGGACGTTGGATGAAACGAAATTCTTTTGGTTCCCGTGACACGAACCGGCAGAAAGCGGCTGATGGCTGGCTCCTGGTAGAGAGAGTAATTGAGGCTGCCGAGAATTACCATTCTTCCGCCCGCCGTCAGCCAGGTGTCGAGGGCAAGGAGTTGTGACCGAGAAAGATCGCGCAACGATTGGTCGTAGAGAATCAAATGCGAAACGCCGAGCAACGCTCTCGGATCGGGCGGCAACTCGGCCAACGTGAGGGCAACCAAACGATTCGTCAAAGTGGAACCTAGAGAAACCGCTGGAATCGTATTGCCTTCGCTCACCAGCAGAATCACTGGGGAGGGGGAAAAGTGACGCCGCAGATCGATCTCGCGCGATGCCGTGCCGGTGGGGCTCAAAAACATGATTTTCAAGGGCCGGCTGATGAAATCCGGGTCCACAGTGAACTGGACGGTTTTCCGGGATTGGGGCGAGAGAAAAACATCTCTCCGGTAATACAAAGGATACGGAGCACCGCCTTTCGTTGCTCCCCCTTTCCAAACCGCGATTTCTAAAGTTCCTTCGGCGGGCCGGCCCGAGTTGCTGAGTTCGATTTCCAGAGGGAAAGGGCGGCCGAGTTGGAAAACTCCGTGAAAACCGATGCGCGGCTCGATGAATATTTCAGCGCCGCAAAGGGACGGAAAAAGAAAAAAGATGAAGAGCCGGCAGAGAGACCCAAGACAACTTAGAGCCGCACCGGCGCGCAAGTTTAATTGGGGGGCTGGAGTAGAACCGCGACCTGGCGTTTTGACTGAAAAGGACATGATTCCTTTCCCTCGTCAGGCCCGCGCCACGGCAGAGGAGAGATCTAGTCGATGTACTCTACACTCAGAATCTCAAATGAACGGACGCCCGTGGGGGTGCGGACCTGAACCTCGTCTCCCTCGCTCTTGCCAATCAAAGCACGGGCGACGGGAGAGCTAATAGAAATCTTTCCGTTCTTCGGCTCTGCCTCATGATCACCTACGATTTGATATACCATCTTGTCGCCGGTATCACCATCGGCCAAAGATACGGTGGCGCCGAACACCACTTTGTCCCCCGAGAGCTTGGAGACCTCGATCACCTGCGCCCGCGCCAGCCGATCTTCGATTTCGCGGATCTGGACATCCAACAGCGATTGCCTTTCTTTGGCCGCGTGAAACTCGGCATTCTCGGACAGATCGCCGTGGCCTCTGGCCTCTTCAATTTCGCGAACGATTTTCGGCCTTTCAACGCCTTTTAAGCGTTTTAACTCCTCCAGTAAAAACTGGTAGCCTCGATGGGTCATCGGAACACGCGCATCCTCAGTCGCCATATGTTTCCACTCCTATAGAAAATAAAAACCCCTCGGGAATCTATCCTGAGAGGCTCTTAACTCGGTGGCTGGCCCCACTCTTTCTCTGTTGGCCTGTGAGATCAGCTCACCTGCCTAGTGTACCCATCGTGACCGGCTAATTCAATCCCCGCATTCGAAAAGTGACCATTACTTTGCGACTTGGGCAATGCGATTCTTTCCTACTTCAATGATCTGGTGCATTCGCCCTTGAAACTGAAAATTGATATCCGTCACCACTTTGCCATCCACTTTAACGGCTCCTTGAGTCACCAATCGCCGGGCCTCGCCTCTCGACTTGGCGAACTGAAGATGGTCAGCGATCAACTCACAAATCCAGACGGATTCCGGGGCAGAGAACTGTTTTCGAATGCCCTCCGGCACCGACCTCTTTTGGTAGCGGCTTTCAAAATAATCAAGTGCAAATTGTGCTGCAGCTGATCCATGAAACCGCGACACCAACTCCTTGGCGAGTTGTTTTTTAATTTCCATTGGGTGCAGCTCACCCGCCTCCACTTGGGAGCGCATGGTTTGAATCTCCCTGAGGTCTTTGTCGCTGAGCAACTCATAATAACGCCACATTAACTCATCCGAGATCGACATGATCTTGCCGAACATCTCTTCGGGCGCTTCATTGATGCCAATATAGTTGCCTAACGACTTGCTCATCTTTTGGACGCCGTCGGTCCCTTCGAGCAAGGGCATGGTCAAAACCACCTGCGGCTCCTGGCCATACTCCCGCTGCAATTCGCGCCCTATGAGCAAGTTAAACCGCTGGTCGGTTCCACCCAACTCGATGTCGGCCTTAAGCACCACGGAGTCGTAGCCCTGAACCAGAGGATAGAGAAATTCATGGATGCTGATCGACTGCTGTTTCTGATAACGTTGTTTGAAGTCTTCCCGCTCCAGCATCCGCGCCACCGTGTATTTCGCAGCCAATTCGATGAGCCCGACGGCATCCAACTGCTCCATCCAACGATGATTGAACTCAACGATGGTTTTTTTTGGGTCGAGAATCTTAAAGATCTGTTCTTTATAGGTCTCGGCGTTGGTAACGACTTCCTCGCGCGTAAGTTGCTTGCGTGTTTCCGACTTGCCGGAGGGATCCCCGATCATGCCGGTGAAGTCGCCGATCAGAAAAATCACCTCATGACCCAGATCCTGAAACTGTTTCATCTTTTGGATCAACACCGTGTGACCCAGGTGCAGATCCGGAGCCGTGGGGTCGAAGCCGGCCTTGATTCTAAGGGGCCGTCCTCGCTTAAGCTTTGTCACGAGCTCTTCCTCCGGTAAAACTTCGACGGCGCCCCGTTTGATCACCTCTAGCTGGGTCTGGATGTCTTGCATGGTTTAAGACGACTCGTGATGAACCTGCAGCCGCCGGATCGCCTGAGCCTTGCCGGTTAAAGGGTCGACATCAAGAATAACCCCCTGGAGCACGACGCTCCCCTGCGCAACTTCAAATTTGCGCGGCAGCTGGCTTAAGAAACCGTTGATGACGGTATCCTTTTCAATACCGATGACCGAATCGAACGGGCCACACATTCCGACATCCGTAATAAAAGCTGTACCGTTGGGAAGGATTCGCTCATCGGCGGTCTGAATGTGTGTGTGAGTCCCGTATACAGCGGAAACCCGACCTGCGAGGTGCCAACCCATGGCATTTTTCTCCGACGTGGCTTCTGCATGCATGTCGACAATGACGACTCGGGAATGCTGACCGTGTTGTTTCAAAAGCCTATCGACACAACGGAAAGGGTCATCGACATGGTTAGGCATGAAAACTCGTCCCTGGAGGTTAATGATTAAAGCCCGCAGCCCGTTTCCGCCTTGCCACTCACACCACCCCCGACCGGGCGCGCCTTCCGGGAAATTGGCGGGTCGAACCAGGTTGGAATGATCCTCCAAGTAGGGATAGATCTCTTTTTTTTTCCAAATGTGATTCCCGCTGGTGAGCACGTGAACACCCGCGCCGAAAAGTTCTCCGGCGCTCTTGACGTCAACACCCATGCCACCGGCTGCATTCTCCGCGTTGGCGATGGCAAGGTCGATCTGCTCCTGCTTCACCAAGGCCGGCACAAGTTCTTGTACCGCCCGGCGGCCCGGCCGACCCACCACATCGCCTAAGATAAGAATACGCATGATTTCCGCTTTGACCTGAATCTAAAATCTAGCCCAATTGTTTGAAATTTTTAGGCGACGACCCCGTGACCGGAAAAAAACTGACTCGCGCCAAGACGCAAAGCATGTCCTGAGCAAAGTCGAAGGGGCGGCCAAGTTCGAAAAAAAATCCTTTGCGTTCTTGGCGTCTTGGCGCGATAAATATTTTGTCACCCCGCTTGGCAGCACAACATATGTGAGCCATCATTTCTCACACTTCGGACGGACGAATCCCCGCTCTTATTTCGCGTAGTCCACCGAGCGCATCTCGCGAATAACAGTCACCTTGATCTGTCCGGGATAAGTCATTTCAGTTTCAATCTTTCGCGCGATCTCCCGCGCCATGCGTGATGCTTCATCGTCCGATACTATCTCATGCTGCACCATGATCCGGACCTCTCTGCCCGCTTGAACCGCGTAGGACTTTTCCACGCCTTTAAACGAGTTCGTAATGCGCTCCAGTTCTTCGAGCCGGCGCACATAGCTTTCCATCATTTCGCGGCGGGCCCCAGGTCGCGCACCCGACAGCGCATCCGCCGCGTCGACCCGCCGATGATCGCATGGGATCCCTCCACCTCGTGGTCCACGGCCTTGCCGATATCGTGGAGCAGCGCCGCGCGCCGAGCCTGTTTTTCATTCAAGCCCAGCTCCGACGCCATCATGCCGCAGATAAACGCCGCCTCAATGGAATGAAGCAAGACATTTTGCGCATAGCTGTAGCGATATTTCAGCCTTCCCAGAAGCTTAATAATCTCCGGGTGAACGCCATGGACTCCCACGTCAAAAATGGCTTTCTGCCCGGCTTCCCGAATCGCTTCAAATCAGGGATCAGCTCGGCATAGGCCTTGTAGCCGAGATTGGGCAGCCCCATGGAATTAATCGATCCGCCAGGAAATCCAAAGTAGCGCGGCTCAGGATTTCCTTGGCGCGCGTCGATCGTCATCGACTTGGTGACGATCGCCCCGGCTCGCGATTTCCCAAGCGCCATGAGTTCGTCACGAGTGACACAGAGCGCCCCGGCCGCGTTCA
>JAHKKJ010000872.1 GCA_020027655.1 Deltaproteobacteria bacterium
AGCCGGCGGCCCCGGCCAGACCCGGCGAGCCGCGGAAGCGGAGCCTGAAGGCTAAGCTCTACGACGAGTTGAGAAGGTTCCTGATGATCTTCGCCTATCTCTGGCGGCTACTGGGAAATGACGGGCGCCGGGACGCAGCGACGGATGTTGAGGATCTCACGCAGGACGTATTTTTGCGCGCCTTTGATAGTTTTGTGGGGTTGCGGCCGAACAGCAATCACAGAGCCTGGCTCTACAAGATCGCGACCCATTGCGCCTACACCCAATTACGCCGAATCAAACATCGGCGCGACAAGCTTTCATCGTTGAAGCACTCGACAGCGGAATTGGAGATTTCGATCTCGCCTAAAGATATGGAACAAAGAGTGCGCGCCCTGGTGAACGAGTTGCCGGCCAAACAAAAGGCCTGCGTTACCTTGCGCTATCTTCAAGACCTGGACTATCCCGAGATCGCGCAGATCCTGAGTTGCTCGCAGGAGAGCGCTCGCGCCAACGTCTATCAGGCGATCCGTCACCTGCGTCTCGCCCTGGAGGGAGAAAGATGACAACACAAAAATCCAAAAACGAAGTTTTTGTTGTAAAGCACTTGCGCTCGGCGCTGGGCAGCCCGATGGAAACCGCGCTTTCGCGCTCGAGGGAGCGCGTCAACAAATGGTTTGCGGAAGAAGCGCCGTTGATCCAGTGGGGTGAAATGAGCTCGCCTTTGGGGCCGCTCTTTGCCGCCGTGAACGAGCGCGGACTCTGCGCCCTGGACTTCGGGCGGCAAGAGAGCGAATTTTTGCAACGCTTCGATAACCGCACACGACTAGAGAAAGATCCTAAAGCCGTTCAGCGGGTGCTGGTGCAGTTGCGCGAATACTTCGCCGGTGACCGGTCCAGTTTCAATCTGCCCGTCGATATTTCACAGCTGACCCCGTTTCAGCGGAGCGTTCTCGAAGTGGCCTGCCGTATCGCGCCCGGCCAGGTTTGGACTTATCATCGGGTCGCGGAAGAGTTGGGTCGACCTCGCTCGAGCCGGCCCGTCGGCGGGGCGCTGGCGCGCAATCCGATACCTATCGTCATTCCTTGCCACCGGGTAGTTGCCAGCGACGGAAGTTTGGGCGGCTACAGCGGCGGATCGGGACTTAAGGCAAAACGATGGCTGCTTCGACTGGAAGGAGCTTTGTAGTGCCGCAAGCTGCTCCGGCGGCTTCGGAGTATCGCGCCTCTTTGCCGGCAATCTGGTCGGCGCTGATCGCTGTTTATTTAATCTGGGGTTCGACCTATCTCGCCATCCGTTACGCCGTCGAGACCACGCCACCTTTTTTGATGGCAGCGGTTCGCTTCATCGTCTCCGGGGGCTTTCTCTACGCGCTGCGCCGTTTCAGCGGTGATCCTCGGCCTGCAGCGCTGGAATGGCGCAGTGCCGCGATTATCGGCGTCTTCCTTCTAGCAGGCGGCAACGGCGGTGTGGTCTGGGCGGAACAGTTTGTGGCGTCAAGCCTCGCGGCGCTCTTGGTGGCGACCGTTCCTCTGTGGATGGTGCTCATCGATGCCTTTCGTCCCACCGGTCATCGGCCGGGCCTCATCGCGGTTACCGGCATACTCATTGGATTCGGCGGTGTCGTCTTGTTGATCGGCTCGACGGCCAGCGGCGCGGACGCCGCGAACCTTCCCGGCGCGGCGGCATTGATTTTCGCTTCGTTCTCATGGGCGACGGGCTCGATTTACGGCAAGAGCGCCAAACTTCCCGCGTCACAATTACTCGGGACAGGGATGGAAATGCTTGCCGGGGGCGTGGCGTTGATGCTTTTAGCTATCGTCCGCGGCGAATGGAGCGGCTTCGAGCTTGCAGCTGTTTCTCGACGGTCGGCACTCGCTGTCGTCTACCTGACCGTAATCGGTTCCAGCGCTTTCGTCGCCTACGTTTGGCTCTTACGCGTCGCCCCCACGCCATTGGTGGCGACTTATGCATACATCAATCCGCTGGTTGCGGTTTTGCTCGGTTACTTCCTGGCCCAGGAGCCGATGACGCTCCGTACTTTGCTCGCCGCCACGCTCATCATCGGCTCGGTCGTGCTGGTAAGCACTCCGCGAAGCCGATGAACCGCGGCATATTTTGCTGTCGGCCTTGTCGCCGTCCTCTGCCGATGCTAGAAGAAGGAAAATTTCATAGAGCGGGAGAAAATCGCCCTACATGAAAAAGGTCTTGCGTACGATCGGGTAACCCTCGATCTCGCAAAGAAGGACCAAAAGCGGCCCGAATTTTTAAAGCTCAACCCTTATGGCAAAGTACCGGTGATCAACGACGCCGGCAAGATCCTTTTCGAGTCCTGCATTATCAACGAGTATCTCGACGAAAAATATCCCAATCCTCCTCTGATGCCGAAAGATCCCTATCTGCGTGGACGCGGCCGGGTTTTAGTCGATTATGCCTTGAACTACACCCACGAACCTTATTGGGCACTGCGCGGAGAGATGCTCAAGAAAGAATCCGAGCGCGACAACTCCGTCATGGAAGAGAAGCGTCAGACATTGCGCAGTCTGCTTCAGTATCTTGAAGAGTCGCTGGGCGAAAAAGCTTATTTCTTGGGCGAGATCAGTCTCACGGATATCGATATAGTACCGCGCTTTCTCAGAATGGAGTCTTATGGCGCGCTGCCTTCACCTTCCCTGCCGCGTCTGAGCGCTTGGCTGCAGCGGATGAAGGAGCGGCCGTCGGTAAAAGCAATTCTTTGAGTGACCGGCGGAGCCAAGTTTTATTTCAGAATGTCCTTCAACTTCGCTACGGTTTTGGGGTCAGTATTAAACAAGCGCTGAATGCTCTGCTCGATTTCCTCCCCTGAAGCGGGTGCGATCTCGAGATTCGCTTTCGCGGCGTCATTCAAAAACTCCTGATCTTTAACCGTTTCCGACAGAGCCTTCCGGAGAATCTGCACCCGATCTTTAGGCGTCCCCGATGGTAGCGAGTAGGCATAGGTGAGAGCGCTGGGCTGGTGAATACCCGCCTCGATCAGTTGGCGCGCCTCATCGGTTTTGGCGAAGCTGATGGCCAGCGGGACTTTCTGAAGCTCAGGAGCCGACTTC
>JAHKKJ010000032.1 GCA_020027655.1 Deltaproteobacteria bacterium
CTGGTAGATTTCGATGCCCATGGGAAAGTGCGAGCCATGGCCGACGAAAACGTCCGCGCCCGTGTCGATTGCTTTGTGCGCAAAGTCCGTGAAAAAGTCCGCAGTCTCTTCCAGTTCTCCTCGTGCGCGCGCGGTGAGCAGAGTTTCTCCGCCGAACTCATGGCAGTGAGCGCTGACGACGACCCAATCCGCTTGACGCCGCGCCTCGCGGATCCATCTGAGATTGTCTTCAAGGTCGCGTTGGTTGGCCTTGGTCGAAATCGAAAAGCCTTTGTCTAGCACATAGCGATTCCCCAACAGTACGAGTTCCGCTGCTTTGTCGTCGGGGATTTCCTTGTCGCTATAGAAATGCTTGCGCGCCCTTTCCTTGCTCATATCGAAACCGAGCTCGCGGCTCATCCGTTGGAGTTGTTCAAACGCCGCTTTGTCCACGCGATAGGTAGTCTCAAATCCTAACGGGTTGATCCCGGATCGTCCGCGCAGATCCGGCCGCTGTTCGCCGGCCTGGTTCCATTGTCGGAACGTGGCGGTTGCGGCGATCAGGGCGACGCGACCGTTGGCCGTATCGAGATATCCTGGCGCTCTCGCCTCCGCGAGATTCTTACCCGTGCCGGCATGCACCATCCCTGCTTCATCCAAATGACGAATATTCGCCAGCACGCCACCCTCGCCATAATCGAAAGCGTGATTATTGGCACAGGAAACCATGTTAATGCCGAGCCATTTCAAGTCTTCGAGCAGCTTCGGCTCTGTCGTCATGAAGGTTCCCTGCGTGATTCCCGGTGTCCCTTCGTCCCAGGTGTGCACCGTACCTTCGAGATTAGCGAAGGCCGCATCGCAGCCGTTGATAATCTGACGGAGCCCCAAAAACCTTTCCTCCTTGAAAGGTGTCAGTTTGCGCGTGAGCATCGTGTCCCCCGCGAGTGCTAAAGTAAAGTCGCCTTTTTCCGCTTGGTAAAGCACGGTGGTCTCCTTTTTTCCTATATAAATGACTACAACAAGAGTGTCACTTTTTAGCCTCGTAGGTGGAAATATTCGTTGTACGGGGTTGCCAGCGTCATTGGCAACGGGACGCTTCTCCTGTGAACGGCCAGAGGATTAGCACCGATGGTTGTGGCTGGTCAACATCATCGTGATTTTTCTACGAAACTCTAAGAGAAATCGCATCAAGGTGCTCTGAGTCTATGCTTTACCTTGACAAGCACTCTGTTTTCCACTAGAAAAAATTTAGATCCCCGGTGTTACCGGTTCTGAATCCGTACCTCTCAATTGGGCGGTACGGCTTTTTTTTATTAGCCGCCAATTCATGGATCATCCCTATTTCCCGCTACTCATCCTGTTTACATTGGCAGGAGCCGTTGTACTCGGCCTGCTTTTCGTCGCGCAAAAAGTGGGTCCGAAATCGCCCAATCCGGTCAAAGCGGAACCTTTCGAGTCCGGTAACCCTCCCCGGGGAGACGCGCGCATCCGCTTTTCCGTACGGTTCTATTTGGTGGCGATGCTGTTTCTGATTTTCGATCTCGAAGTCGTTTTCCTCTATCCTTGGGCGATTCTCTTTCGTCAGTTGGGACTTTTTGGTTTAATTGAGATGGGCATTTTTCTCGGCATACTTTTGATCGGCTTCGTCTACGTTTGGAAAAAGGGCGCCCTAGAGTGGGACTGATCGTATATGTCTGAGGCCAGCGCACAACTCCAATATATTCAAGAAAAACTCGGTCCGAGAGTTCTAGACGCGTTGCTGTTTCGGGGTGATGATATTTTAATACTCGATAGGGCCGGTTTGAGAGAGAGCTTTCGCTTCTTCAAAGAAGATTCGAAACTGCGTTTAGATTTCCTCAGTGATATCACCGCCGTGGACTATTGGAAGAAGAAAGAGCCGCGCTTCGAAGTGGTCTATCAGGTTGTTCCTTTGAAGGGCGGGCGGAGACTTCGCGTGCGAGTTCCCGTACCTGAAGAGGATGCGGCTGTGGACTCGCTAACCCCGCTCTGGAAAGGCGCGAATTTTCTCGAACGGGAAGTTTGGGACTTATTTGGCATTCGCTTTATCGATCATCCGGATCTACGGCGCGTTTTGCTCTATGAAGAGTTTCAGGGTCATCCGCTGCGCAAAGACTATCCGGTCAATCTCTGGCAGCCGCGGGTTCCGGAGCGCCCGGTGGAGGGGACCTTCGTCGATGAACGGTCGCGCAACAAGTTGCTACTGCTGAAACAAGCACTGGGTCAGAAAAGCTAAATCATGAAGGCTGATGCGCAAGAGCTACCCCTCGAAATCATGGAATTGCAGATGGGACCCTCCCACCCGGCGACCCATGGAACCATCAAGTTCAATCTCAAACTCGAAGGCGAGAAAGTCCTCGACTGCGATGTCGAGGTTGGTTTTCTCCATCGGGGGTTTGACAAGAGCTGCGAGCAGGTGACCTGGACCCAGGTGATTCCGTATACGGATCGGCTCAACTATGCCTCTTCACTGATCAACAACGTCGGCTATGCCTTGGCGGTGGAAAAACTTATCGGCGTGGAGACCCCTCCCCGCTGTCAATATATCCGCGTCATTATCAGCGAGCTGGCGCGCATCTTTGATCATCTCACCTGCTGCGGCATGGCGGCTTCGGAACTGGGCGCCATCACCGTGGGCTTTTATATGATCGAGGCGCGCGAGCTGGTCATGAGAATCATTGAAAGTCTGACCGGCGCGCGCTTGACCGTCACCTATGTTCGCATCGGCGGCGTCAAGCATGATCTGCTTCATGGTTTTGCCGAATGGGTCAGCCAAACATTCAAGACCGTTCGCAAGTTATTAAACGACTGCGATCGCTTACTTTCACGCAACCGAATATTTATTGACCGAATGTCGAACGTCGGAACGATCTCTCAAGAGACAGCCGTCACTTACTGTCTCACGGGTCCGATCCTGCGTGCCACTGGCGTCAACTACGATGTGCGTAAAACTTATCCGTACTTGGTTTATGACCAGCTCGATTTCAATGTTCCGTTGGGGAGCCGGGGCGATAATTATGATCGCTTCGTCTGCCGCATCCAGGAAATCGAGCAGAGCATGAGGATTGTTGATCAGGCGCTGCAGAAGATTCCGGTGGGTCCGGTTTGGATTGACGATCCGCGCTTCGTGTTGCCGGAAAAAGAAAAGGTCTATAACAGCATCGAAGGGCTGATGCATCATTTCAAAATCATTATGGAAGGAGTCCAAGTGCCGCCCGGCGAAACCTATTTCGCCGTGGAAGGAGGCAACGGAGAACTTGGCTTCTATATTGTGAGCGACGGCGGGGGCAAACCCTATCGCATCCGAGTGCGCCCGCCTTGTTTCATCGCCATGGGCGCCTTTCACGAGATGATCAAAGGTTACATGGTTGCGGATATTGTCCCGACCTTCGGTATGGTCAACATGATCGGCGGCGAGTGCGACCGGTGAGGAGAGGATGGAAGATCGAGGATTGAAGATGGACGAAACGAGTGCAAGACAAAACGATTCTCCATCCTCCATCCTCCATCCTCAGTTTCAAAGAATATGGCTTTAGAGTTTTCGCCCGAGACATACAAGAAGTTCGAAGAGACGGTGAATCGCTATCCGAAGAAAGAGGCGGCGCTGCTGCCGGTGCTCTGTCTCGCCCAGAAGGAATTTGGCCATCTCGGGCAAGAAGCGATTGAATATGTCGCGCGGCTCATGGAGCAGTCGCCGGCGCGGGTGTGTGGCGTGGTGAGTTTTTATACCATGCTCAATACGAAGCCAATCGGGTGGCATCATATTCAGGTCTGCCGCACGTTGCCCTGCGCGTTGCGCGGAGCTGAAAGGCTTACGAGCTTCATCAGCAAAACATTGGGCATCGAAGTCGGGCAGACGACGGCGGACGGGAGGTTCACCTTGTCCGAAGTCGAGTGCCTGGCTTCCTGCGGCACGGCGCCGATGATGCAGATCAACGACGACTATTACGAGAACCTTACGGATGAGAAGGTGACCGAGGTACTCGCTTCACTAAAATAAGTCGTTTTCTTGTTAACCATGGAGAAAGTTCTTTTACGCAATATCGATGTCCCGGATTCGCATACGCTGGCGGTTTATAGTTCGCGTGGCGGTTATCGACCGTGGCAGGAAGTCGTTAAAAATATCAGGCCGGAGCAGCTTATCGAAGAAATAAAAGCCTCGGGGCTGAGAGGGCGTGGCGGTGCAGGGTTTCCCACCGGCATGAAGTGGGGCTTCGTCCCGAAAGACAGCCCAAAGCCGAAATATATGGTTTGTAACGCGGACGAGAGCGAACCGGGGACATTCAAGGATCGATTGCTGATCGAGAAAGATCCCCACGCGATCATCGAAGGGACCTTGATGGCGGCCTATGCGATCCAGTCCCATACGGCTTTCATTTATATTCGCGGCGAGCTCGCGTTCGGCGCCAATATCCTCGAACGAGCGGTGGATGAAGCTACTCAGGCCGGTTACATCGGCAAAAATATCTTGGGATCAGGTTACGACGTAGACTTGATCGTTCACCGAGGGGCCGGCGCTTATATTTGCGGCGAAGAAACGGCACTGCTGTCGTCGCTGGAAGGTGGAAGAGGTTGGCCCAAAGTCAAGCCGCCCTTTCCGGCGACCCACGGCCTGTTCGGCTGCCCGACGGTGGTCAACAATGTCGAGACCTTGGCGGCGCTTCCCTGGATCATCGAGCACGGCGCGGCGGCTTACGCGGCCATGGGAACAGATAAGAGTAAAGGTACCAAGCTCTTCAGCGTGAGCGGCCACATCAGCAAACCCGGCGTCTATGAGTTGGAGATGGGTTATCCGTTGATGAAATTCCTTGAGGAAGACTGCGGCGGCGTGCCCAACGGCAGAAGACTCAAGGGTGTCATTCCCGGCGGCGGTTCGATGCCGGTGCTGCGCCCCGACGAGCTAGAGAAAGTCAATCTCGACTATGAATCCGTCCAGGCCGCGGGAAGTTTGCTCGGTTCGGGCGGGGTTATTGTGATGGACGACGGCACCTGTATGGTTCGGGCCGCATGGAACCTCGCGCGGTTTTTCGCCCACGAGTCCTGCGGCCAATGCAGTCCCTGCCGCGAAGGGTGTCACTGGATGGAAAAGATCTTTCACCGCATCGAACAGGGCGAAGGGCGAAAGGGAGATCTTGAGCTGATTCTCAACGTTAGCGGCAACATTATGGGCAACACGATTTGTCCCTTTGGCGACGCAGCGGCGATGCCCGCGGCGGCTTTTGTTAGAAAATATCGTGAAGAGTTTGAGGAGCACATCACGCAAAAGCGGTGCACGATTAGAAATGGAGTAATGGAGTGATGGAGTATTGGATTGTTGGGCCGGCCCATTACTCCAATACTCCAACACTCCAATCTTTCGTCATTTGATTCTTATGGATCCGATTAAGCTCACCATCGACGGCAAGGAAGTTGCCACCACCAAAGGCAAGACCGTCATCGAGGCGGCGGCGGAGATAGGCATCGACATCCCGCACTATTGCTATCATCCGAAGCTATCCATTGCCGGCAACTGCCGCATGTGTCTCGTCGAGATCGAGAGGATGCCCAAGCTTCAAATCGCTTGCAATATGCCGGTGGTCGAGGGGATGTCGGTATTGACCCAAAGTCCGAAAGTTCTGGCGATCCGCAAAGCGGTGATGGAGTTTCTCCTCGTCAACCACCCACTGGATTGTCCGATCTGCGACCAGGCGGGGGAGTGTTGGCTGCAAGACTACTACATGCAGCATGATCTGCAGGGGAGCCGCTTCCAGGAGAGAAAAGAGCACGACCGCAAGCGGGAAGTTTTCGGTCCCAACGTTGTATTCGACGGCGAGCGCTGCATCAAATGTACGCGTTGTGTGCGCTTTTTTCAGGAAGTTACGCGCACCGACGAACTTTCGGTGGTCAATCGCGGCGATCATTCGACCATCGCGTTGTTTCCCGGCACGGTTCTGGATAACCCGCTTTCCGGCAACGTCGTTGATATCTGTCCGGTGGGCGCGCTCACGGATCGCGATTTCCGCTTCAAAGTCCGCGTCTGGTATCTGCAGAAGACTTCGTCCATCTGCCCCGGCTGCAGCACCGGTTGCAATGTCAGCGTCGAAACCTACCAGAACCGCATCGCTCGTTTTAAGCCGCGGATCAACGAAGCGGTGAATAGTCACTGGCTCTGCGACGAGGGGCGCTATTGTTTCCATGATTTGACCGGTGGTGAACGGTTAACCACACCCATGATCCGTCAAGAAGGCGGGCTGGTCCCGACGACTTGGGAAAGGGCGCTTGAGGCCATGCTGAGCGGCTTGCGCGGGGCCATCCCTTTGGCGGGAATACTCTCGGGAAGAAACACGAATGAAGAGGCTTTTCTGTTCGCCAAGCTGATGAAAAAGCTTTCCCAAGACTGTGCCCTCGAAGTTCTCTACCAGGAGCGAGAGCTCTCGGAAGTCCAGAAAATCTTGATGAGCCCGGATCGCTCGCCGAATTTTCGCGGCGCGAGGGAAATGGGCGTAAGCTCTAACGGCGGCTTGGAGCCGCTCATGAGAAAACTATTTGACGGCCATTTTTCTGGTGCTTACGTTGTCGGCGAGGATCTGATGGGCATTAACAATGATCAAGACAGGATTCGCCAAATGCTGCAGAAGCTTTCCTTCCTGGTGGTCCAAGACATTCGCATGACCGAGACGGCGCAGCTGGCCCATGTCGTTCTGCCTTCGACGCAATTCGGTGAGAAAGAAGGAACTTACACCAACAGGAACGGGCGGGTACAGAAACTGAATATCGCGACAATCGCTCCGGAAGGCGCGCTGCAGGATTGTGAAATCTTCGTTCGTCTGTTGGACGCAGCGGGCGATAAGGTATCTTACTCTACGCCTGTTGAGGTCTTTGATGCGCTGGCGAAGGAAGTGCCGGCTTATCACGGACTCAACTATGCAGCGATCGGAGAGCAGGGGATTCAACTGGGTGGTGGTGAGGCGAAACAGCAATGATCGTTGATATCGGGATCGTCGCGGTAAAGGCTTTCCTCGTCCTCTTCATGGTTTTAAATCTTGCCGGTATTCTCGGCTGGATCGAACGCAAAGGCAGCGCCCTCATTCAGGATCGTATTGGGGCCAATCGCGCCTCGGTTTTTGGTTTTGCGGGTATGGGGCTGATCAACACTCTCATCGCCGACCCACTCAAGTTCTTGACCAAGGAGGATTTCGTCCCGCCCGAGGGAGACAAATTCCTTCACACCCTGGCGCCCTGCATGACGCTGTTTACCGCGCTGGTAACTTTTGCGGTGATTCCTTTCGGCGACGTCTTGGTGCTGGGCGAACGGGTGATCAATCTCCAGGTTGCCAACCTCAATATCGGCATTCTTTATGTCTTTGCCATCGGTTCGTTGGGTGTCTATGGCATCGTTATCGGCGCCTGGGCGTCCAACAACAAATTTTCCCTGATGGGTGCAGTGCGAGGCTCGGCCCAGATGATCTCTTATGAAGTCGCCATGGGTCTCTCCGTAATCGGCATCCTGATGGTTTTCGGCACGCTGGAGTTGCAGGAGATCGCGCGGGGCCAGGGAACTCTGATTCGAGACATGCTTCCCGAGTCGGCAGGCTTCTTGAGATCCACGGTCGGCAGGCTGCCGGCTTGGGGCATTTTTCTGCAGCCACTGGCCTTTCTACTTTTTTTCACTGCGGCCGTTGCGGAGACCAAACGGATCCCTTTCGACCTGCCAGAAGCAGAGTCGGAACTCGTTGCCGGTTATCACGTGGAGTACTCCGGCGGTAAGTTTCTGATGTTCTTTGCCGGTGAGTTCGCCGAGATTGTCACTGCCGCTGGTCTCATGACGACGCTGTTCTTCGGCGGATGGCAGGTGCCCTATCTCATGCGCGACGGGTTTCACTTTCCGTGGGGAGAAGCAGTCGTGCTCCCGCATCTGGCGGTTACTGCGCTGCAGGTGGGGGCGTTTACCCTCAAAGTTATCTTTTTCTGCTGGCTGCAAATTTTGCTGCGTTGGAGTGTGCCGCGATTTCGCTACGACCAGGTGATGCGGCTGGGTTGGAAAATGCTCCTCCCGCTCGCTTTATTGAATGTCATCGTAACCGCGATCGTGATTATCGCCCTACAATAGCCTTTCGCTCGACTCATGGACGCTTCAGTCATCCTTTTCTACGTGATTTCTGTGCTGCTGGTGCTCTCATCGTTAATGGTCGTCTTTCTGCGCAATGTGGTCCATTGTGCATTGGCCTTGGTGGTGGCGCTCTTCTTGATCGCTATTCTCTTTGTCATGCTGCATGCGCCCATGGTGGGGGTGTTGCAAGTGCTGGTCTACGCCGGGGCGATCATGGTGCTGTTTCTCTTTGTCATCATGTTCTTAAATCCCACCGCTTCGGAGCCGCGGCGCAAACTGTGGTGGGGATTCGGTTCGGCGGCCGCGCTTCTGCTCGCGGCGAGTTTGGCCGCTTTACTGTCCAACGGCGAAGCGCCCGCGGATCCGGTTACGGCAACCGAAACATTCGGCAGTCCTGAGACGCTGGCAAAGAGCCTTTTTACCGACTTTGTCCTACCCTTCGAGATCACTTCCGTGCTGTTGCTGGTGGCCATCATCGGCGCTGTGGTTCTGGCCAAGAGGGAGCCTTAGCCGAATATGGTGCCCCTCGACTACTACTTGATTCTCAGCGCGGTGATTTTCGCCATCGGCGTGATCGGCGTCCTGGTGCGGCGGAATTTGATCGTGGTCTTGATGTCCATCGAGCTCATGCTCAACGCCGTGAATCTGACCTTCATTGCGTTCTCGCGCTACCTGGCTTCGATGCAAGGGCAGGTCGTCGTGATCTTTGTCATGGCGGTGGCCGCCGCCGAGGCTGTCATCGGTCTTGCGATCGTCATTTCCGTGTTTCGCCATCGGCGAACCCTAGATCCGCAGGAGATGCAGTTGCTGAAATGGTAGCCACGACCCAAGCCGTTGCGACCGTTGACCTGCTCCGCTGGATGCCGCTGATTCCACTGCTGGCGAGCTTGATCAATATGTTTTTCGGGGCTCGCCTGGGAAGAAAGACCGCAGGCGGGTTGGCATGCGTCGCGGTCCTGGCCTCCTTCGCCATCGCTCTGTATATTTTTTGGCTCCTCCCGGCCACCGGAATGTTTCGAGATACCGTCTACACTTGGATCGAGTCAGGCTCATTTCAGGTCAAGCTCTCTTTTCAGGTTGATGCCCTGACCGCGGTGATGCTGCTCGTCGTCACCGGCATCGGTTTCCTGATCCATATCTATTCGCTCGGCTATATGGACCACGATGAAGGGATAGTTCGTTTTTTCGTTTATCTGAACCTGTTTATCTTCTTCATGCTCTTGCTGGTGATGGGAGATAATCTTCTCGTGCTGTTCATCGGTTGGGAGGGCGTGGGTCTCTGTTCCTATCTCCTCATCGGGTTTTGGTACCACGATCATGCCAACACGATCGCCGGAAATAAGGCTTTCATCGTCAACCGGATTGGCGATTTCGGCTTTGTGCTCGGGCTTCTACTTCTTGTCACGGAGCTGGGACGCCAGGGTATCTGGACCCTGGACTTCATGGAGCTTCAGCAGCATGTGAATCTATTGAGCCCGGAAAGAATTACGCTCATCACTTTGCTGCTGTTTGTCGGTGCCGCAGGAAAGTCGGCACAAATTCCCCTCTTTGTCTGGCTGCCGGATGCTATGGCAGGACCAACGCCGGTCAGCGCGCTTATTCATGCGGCAACCATGGTTACCGCCGGCGCTTATATGACCGCCCGGCTCCATTTCCTCTTCGTCTTGGCGCCGGAGACTTTATCATTAATCGCGACCATCGGCGCAGCAACCGCCTTTTTCGCCGCTACTGTGGCGCTGACGCAAACCGACATCAAGCGCGTCTTGGCCTATTCCACAGTGAGCCAGCTTGGCTACATGTTTGTCGCTATCGGCATCGGAGCATTCAGTGCGGCGATCTTTCATCTTTTCACCCATGCATTTTTCAAGGCGTGTCTTTTCCTGGGGTCCGGCAGTGTGATTCACGCCCTCGACGGCGAACAGGATATGCGCAAGATGGGCGGTCTCAAGGCCTATCTACCGACGACTTATTGGACTTATGTGATTGCGACCTTGGCCATCGCGGGCGCGCCGTTTACCGCCGGCTTCTTCTCAAAGGATTTTATCCTTTGGCAAGCCTACAGCAGCCCGCGCGGCTCGACTGAACTCTGGTTTGTCGGCTGGCTGACCGCAGGACTGACGGCATTTTATATGTTCCGACAACTCTTCTTGGTTTTTCATGGCGAATGTCGAGCAGACGAGCATGTGAAGGCCCATATTCATGAATCGCCCGTAGTCATGACCGTGCCCCTGGTGGTCCTCGCGGCCGGTTCCATCTTTGCGGGTTGGTTGGGCGCGCCGGAATATTTGTGGGGCAGCCTATGGGATCACTGGCTCCAACCCATATTCGGCGGCGCTCACGAAGCGGCTCATGGCTCTCCGACCGACGAAATCAATTTGACCTTGCTCACGCTGGCGATCGGTGGGCTGGGATTTCTGCTCGCCTATTTTGTATACGGCCGGGCAAGCAAACTGCCCGATCGACTCGCTTCCCTGGCCGGTGGCGGTCCCTATCGCCTGTTACTCCATAAATATTATATCGATGAGATCTATGACGTTCTTATCGTGCGACCGTTTACCTATTGTTCCCGCTGGTTGGCCCAGGTTTTCGACCCCGGAGTCATCGATGGGTTGGTCAACGCTGTCGCGAGAGGAGCCAGAGGTTTCAGCTTGATCTGGCGTGAAGTCCAAACCGGCAATGTTCAGCATTACCTGGCGGGTTTCCTGGCGGCGACCCTGGCGCTGCTGGCTTATTTCCTCAAACAACAATAAATCATGGCCGCATTCGCCCTCGGAAATTTAAGCCTGCTGCTCGCCATCCCGGTTATCGGTGCGATGCTCCTTGTGCTGATTCCCCGGCAAAAATCCAAGGCTCACTTCACCTGCGCGTTGCTTTTCACCAGCCTGGCCTTTCTTTGGTCGCTCACCATTTTAAACCAGTTTGACGGCGCCAAAGGGGAAATGCAGTTGGTGGAGCGCGTGCCATGGATGCGCTTCTACGGGATTGAATACCTCGTCGGCATCGACGGTATCAGTCTTTTTCTGGTCTTGCTCACAACCTTTCTGATGCCCATCGCGATCTTGGCGTCATGGTCCGTGAAGGACAAAAGCAAAGAGTACCTGTTTTTCATGCTGATCTTAGAAACCGGCATGCTCGGCGCCTTCGTCGCGCTGGATCTTTTTCTTTTCTACGTGTTCTGGGAAGTCATGCTGATTCCTATGTATTTTCTGATCGGCGTGTGGGGCGGACCGCGCCGGATCTATGCCGCAGTCAAATTCGTGCTCTATACCATGGCCGGGAGCTTGCTGATGCTGGTGGCGATCATCTATCTCGCAACCCGTCATGCGCAGCTGACCCAAGTCCTGACTTTTGATTTGCTCCAACTTTATGATTTGCATTTGCCCTTTCATGAGCAGGCCTGGCTCTTCCTGGCGTTCGCGCTTTCCTTCGCGATTAAAGTGCCGGTCTTTCCGTTCCATACCTGGCTGCCGGATGCGCATGTGGAGGCGCCCACTGCCGGTTCGGTTATCCTGGCGGCCATTCTGCTCAAACTCGGCACCTATGGATTCGTGCGCTTCGCGATTCCTTTGTTCCCGGCGGCCGCTCTGGCCGCAGCGCCGGTCATGATCGCGCTGGCGGTGGTGGGTATCATCTATGGGGCTTTGGTGGCGATGATGCAGGCGGACATCAAGAAGCTGGTCGCCTATTCATCCGTCAGTCATCTTGGATTGGTCATGCTGGGTCTTTTCGTGTTCAATTTGCAAGGAGTCCAAGGCGGCATCTACCAGATGTTGAACCATGGGCTCTCCACCGGTGCGCTCTTCCTATTGGTCGGCATGATTTACGACCGCCGCCATACCCGTATGATCGAAGACTTTGGCGGCTTGTGGAAACAGCTGCCGGTTTTTTCCGCCGTCTTGCTCCTGGTGACTTTCTCGTCCATCGGATTGCCGGGACTGAATGGCTTTGTCGGGGAGTTTCTGATCTTGCTGGGCGCCTTCGCTGTTACTCCAGGTTGGACCGCTGCCGCGGCCACGGGGATGATCCTGAGCGCGATTTACATGCTCTGGATGTTTCGGCGCGTAATTTTTGGCCCGCTGACAAATCCGGAAAACCAGAAACTCAAAGACCTAGACCGCCGAGAGATCCTCATCCTCGCGCCGGTGGTGGCATTGATCATCTTTATGGGAGTTTATCCTCAGCCGTTTCTGAGTCGAGTGAAGCCATCCGTCGATTTGACGCTCAAGAGAGTCTTCGCCATTCAGGGGATGCCGACAGCCGTGAACAACACTGCCGGCGGAGAAGCCAAGAACGATGGACGTTAATCTCCTCCCGCTCCTCCCCGCGACGCAAGTGTTGTTGACGGCGTTGGTTGTGATGGTGCTGGATCTCTTTCTCAAAGAAAACGAAAAAGGGCTCTTGGCTTGGATCGGGCTTTTGGGTCTGGTGCTCTGCGGGGTGGAGACCATGCTCCTGTGGGGCAGTCAGGACGGCGCCTTTGGTGATACTCTATTGCTGGATAATTTCGCGCTCTTCTTTACGCAGATTTTTCTTGGCGCCGCCGGGCTGACGATCCTCGCGTCGATTCATTATGTAAGAGAAACGAGAATTAACGAAGGCGAGTTCTATGCCCTGATTCTCTTTGCCACGGTGGGCATGATTGTCATGGCCGCGGCCAACGATCTGATCGTTTTCTTCCTCGGCCTCGAAACCATGTCCGTCGCCGTCTACATTTTAACCGGTATGTGGCGCACTAGCAGCCGGTCCAGCGAAGCGGCCATGAAGTATTTTTTAATGGGCGCGTTCGCCACCGGCTTTCTGCTTTACGGCATCGCGTTGATCTACGGCGCCACCGGCTCGACTAATCTCAACGAAATCTCCGCTAATTTGGTCGAACCCATGACCGAGTGGCCGCTTTATCTCGCGGGTGGAGTTTTACTGTTATTGATTGGATTCGCTTTCAAAGTGGGGGCGGTGCCATTTCATTTTTGGATTCCAGACGTCTACGAAGGCGCGCCGACTCCGGTCACGGGTTTTATGTCGGTCGCGGTCAAGGCCGCCGCATTCGCCGCCTGGGTGCGTATCCTTATGCACAAGCTATCGCCCTTCGATAGCGACTGGGCCGCTCCGTTATGGCTGATGGCGATCGCCACGATGACGGTGGGAAACTTGCTCGCGCTGTCGCAAGCGAGCGTCAAACGGATGCTCGCCTATTCGAGCATCGCCCATGCGGGATATCTGCTCATCGCACTGGTTGTGGGAGAGGAGTGGGGAGGATCGCCGCTGCTGTTCTATCTGGTAACCTACTCCCTTATGACCGTCGGTGCCTTCGCCGTGCTCGCCAGTCTCACGGACCAGGACGGCCCGCGGGAGAACTACAGTGATTTTGCCGGACTGGGATTCAAACGCCCCTTTCTCGCCGCAGCCATGTCGCTCTTCATGTTATCGCTGGCCGGTTTTCCTCCCCTCGCTGGGTTTACGGGCAAGTTCTACATCTTCCGTTCTGCGATCCTTGCCGGTCATACAAGTTTGGCGATCATCGGTGTTCTCAACAGTCTTTTGTCGGTGATCTACTATCTGCGCGTCGTCGTGGCGATGTATATGGAGGAGGGGGGCGTCGAAGGAAAAAGCTTTCGCCAGTCGCCTTACCTCTATATTGCCGTCGCGCTGGCGATGTTTGGAACGGTTTATCTGGGAATTATTCCGGCCCGGGCCCTTGAGTGGAGCCG
>JAHKKJ010000310.1 GCA_020027655.1 Deltaproteobacteria bacterium
CATGGTGTCCGGCCAGGTTCCTCTGAGCTTTCTCGGCGGCGCTGCCATCGTCGCCTCGGCGGTAGGGGGGCCGATACGGTTTACCTCGCCTGCGGGATCAACACGCTCTACTGGCGCCTTTTTTCCACCCCCGATGTCCAAACTTAGACGATCTAAGGGGCAAAAAGATCGGTCTCACCATGGGCTCTCAGGAGGATGCCGTGATGCGCTTCCTGCTCAGGGAGCGGGGCATCAATCCGGACCGGGACGTCAGCTTCCTGGCGGTCGGTGCCGCCCCGACTCGTCTCGCTGCCCTCAGCAAGGGAGTCGTTCAGGCCTCTGTCTTCATCCCTCCTCAAGACATTGCCGCTGAGAAGCTAGGTCTCCACCCGCTCATCGATATGAGCCAGCTCGGTCTTTACAATCCAGGCAGCTGTTTCGCCAGCACGAAAAGCTACATTAAGAGCCATCGCGATACGGTCACGCGTGTAATGAAGGCTTTCATCGAGGGACTGAAATTCTATCGAGAGAACAAAGAATTCGTTTTGAAAGTCACCGCCGATTTTGCCCAAAACCGGGACACAGAGGTTTTGAACGCAACCTATAACACGGTGACGCGTTTTCAAGATCGGGTCCCCTACGTCAATATGAAGGGGATCGAATTCATGCTTAAAGCGATCGAGCTACGCGACCCGCGCGCCAAAAATTTCGACCCAGCCAATGCCGTGGATTCCAGCTTCATTCAGGAATTGGAGAAAAGCGGCTTCGTGGACTCAGTCTGGAAAAAGTAAACGCTGCGCCCTAATTAATCCTCCGACATACCGGTCTTTGACCGATAACCGACCCGGCCTTCGAAAGAAGCCGGAATAGCATTTGTCGGTACAGATCCTCGCAGAAGTCCGACCCGGCTTTTTCCCCATTTTGATCTTTCAAGCGAAGCTCATAACAAAAATGAACGGAAGAGAGCTACGGAAGAAAGGCCAAGACGTTTTGAGCACAACAAAAAAAGAAACTCTTGTGGAGGTTATGAGATTGATCCTCGCTATACGGACCTCGGCACAGCGCGTGTTAATGCTGCGACCGGGGACCTCCACCTTGCGGCTATTGCCACCGCCGCCATCGATAAAGCCGCAGCTCACCCCAGCGTTGCCACCGATTATGACGCCGAAACTCGGCCACAAGGCGCCGCTCCCGATATTGGGGCCGATGAGTTTTCATTGGTGTCGCAGGCGCCAGCGGCCCCGACCAATGTACGAGTAACCCCGTAATTGTTGGCCTTCTGTTGCCGTCACTATCACACCACCTGCACACGGTTGGCTACATTGGGTTGGGACGACTAGGTGACTGCAGCCAGCTCGCGCGAAGGCCCTTAGGATCATGCAACTCTCGATAGAATTCACGCGCTCTTCAACTGAAGAATACCACACAGCCGGTTATACACTTAGATACGCCCTAATCTTTTTTGCTCGCTCATCCGTAAACTCTACAGATCGTTTGCTTTGGATTCAGCCGGTCATCCTGACAGTCCATCACTCAAACAACATTGGCACGCTGGTTGCTTTCCATTTGGCAATGTGAACGTCCTGATAGTCTTCGAACCACCAATTAGATACCGAAAATAAGACTGGAGAAATAGACTAGAAAGAATCTTTATGAACGAGTTTTTGTTGCTTGCGGTCGTTATCGTCTATGTGGCGATCAGTTACAGGCCAACCTCGACAGAGGCGCACAGCGATCAGCAACGCCATCACAACAAACGGGCTTCCCAGAAGTCTCGCGGAACACATGATCATTGATGGTGCTATTTGCGCACTCTGCAGCCAGAGACCGTATTTCTGCCCCAATGCCGCGATTACTGGTGAATATCCCAATTAATCTCATTACTTTTCCAGCAGCGGTTTCATTCTCTGCATGACTTCCGGAGGTACCGTGCCGATCTCGCGTCCCAAAGCTTCGACTTCTTCACCGGTCATCAGACTTGGCTCCAGCCCCTTCTTTTTCGCCTCTGCTATCATATCGGGATCCGCCATCATCTTAACGAATCCGTCACGAAGGACCTTCAGCCGGTCCGCCGGTATTCCCGGAGGACCAAAAAACGGCCGGCCCATCTCGTCGGGAAGCACAAGTATTTTAGCTACTCGCCTGTAAATTTCGCTCGTTTTATGCTTATCCATTAGCTCCCAGACTGTCGGCACATCGGGTAGGTTTGGATGGCGCTTCTGTCCGCCTTGAGTGAGCACGCGCACAAACCCTGTCTTGGACCAGGTACGGCCGGGCTCGCTACCAAAATAGGCCTGGACGGACCCACACCAGCATTGCATCTCTCCCTTTTCGATCGCTAGATTGGCATCGGCGGCGCCTTGATACCCCGGCACCACAGCAAGCTTGAGCCCAAAGGCGTCCTGGAGAAATCGGGGGAAATAGTATGCCGCGGTGCCGAGACCCGTTGCGCCGCACTTCGGGGGCTCGACGGCATTGCGTAGATCTTCCAGAGTTTTATAAGGAGTATCCGCGCGAATATAGAAGATGCGGTCGGTTTTCTCGGGAGAACCGATCCAGCTATATTTGAACCACTCAAACCGAACCTCTGGATGTCCGGAGAGCTGCTGGATGTAAATCCCCGGGCTGACTACCCCAAGAGTGAGCCCATCCGGCTTGGCGACCCCGTAAACATAGTTGGCCGCGATCATCGAACCGCCACCCGTCATGTTTTGCACCACAAACGTCGGGTTGCCGGGAATGTATTTACCAATATGAGCCGCGATGATCCGCGCCCACACATCAAAAGCTCCCCCGGCGGTGAATCCCACCCGAATGTTCACGGTTTTGCCCTCATAAAAAGGCGTCTGGGCCGGGAGATTAGAACTCAAAACCAGAACGGCGAGAAGCGTGAAATAGATGCGTTTCATAGTTTGTCCTCCGTAACTTTCTCTCGGCCCCGGTTCCCCTTAATATCAATGATAGGAGAAGCTAGCTCAAGGGAACATGTACAGACTTACATTTCATGGCAACTCTGCGAGGAGCCGCCCGAATCCCTCGATTGGTTCGTGGATGCTGAGATGTTTAAGCGACGCCCACACATCCGCCGGCACATTCGTCAATACTACCGTATCCAGATCCCGCTCTAATGGGGCGATCGCAGCCAAACAATCCCATCCTGCGCCCAAGAGATAGAGGCAATCACCTCCCCCGCTGTCTAGGAAAAGTTTCTTCGCTTTTGCGTAGATTTCTTCCACCGGCATCTTGCCCACGTCGCTGAATGGAACATCCACTCCTTTCATCGCCATCACTTTGAAACCCGCCTGTTCGAAGAAATTGGCGAATTTCGGATTCAAGTCATCGCGAAAATAGGTCAGTCCCACCAAGCTCTTGACCCCGAGCAGCTTGAGCGCTTGGATCTGCACCATGGTGGTGCTCATGACGCTGATGCCGTGCTTCTTCTCCAATCCTCGTGTGTAGTCTTTGTCGAACTCGACGCCGCGCAGCATGTACGGCGGAGCGCCCTGAAGCAGCGCCAGATCCACTTTGAGCTCAGCAAGCTCGCTTACCCGTTGGTCGGCTATGGCCAGGGTATCCTCAAACTCTTTCTCGGTGCCGGCGCGGATGCCGATATAACGCGGTACCACACAGACGCCGTCGGGCATGAAGCGGATGAAAGCTTCTAAAGGACCGGCCCTGAAGGTTGGTTTTACCAATCCGATTGTCCCCCGCCATCCGTACATGTTTCCTCGCTACAGGTTGTTCCCAAAACGGCGCGCTCACTAATGTAAATAAACACTGGAGTTGCCGCGTTCGAGATTCAGTGAGGCCTAAACCTGCGGCACATTTAGTACATGGAAAGATAAAAAGTCAATTATCGAAGGACCTGCGGGCGGGGGTTGTCCGGGAATGAGGAAGTTAGATACACTAGCGCTTAGTCGGAAACGTTTTCCAACGACACCATCGTGAACAATTGATCGTGAACAATTGATTGACTTGTACTGGGTTGCCTTCTACCAGCAAAAGTCAATGAGCCTAAACCGGCGGGCGGCGGCCCATAACAAGGCTCACCAAAAAAAGGACCAGAAAGACAACAAACAAAATCCAGGCAATTTGCGTTGCCGCGCCGGCGATGCCGCTTAATCCTAGGATGCCCGCAATCAATCCCACCACAAGAAAAGTAATACTCCAACTCAGCATGTTAGTTTCTCCTTTCTTCTCAGGACCAAAACGTTTTGCCGTGTTTATTTGTGGTGCTAATGACCAAGTCTTCCAAGACCGCCGGCTAGTTGTTGCTAGCAGTCTCCTCTGCAATTAACTCAACTCGCACAGGCGCCGTGCCTGATTCAACGAAGCCCAGGGCTCTGGCCGCTGCCCGTGAGAGATCGATGATGCGACCTTGCACGAAGGGACCTCGGTCATTGATTGCTACTTCAACAGTACTCCCATTGTCCAAGTTAGTGACTCGCGCCTTGCTTCCGAGTGGCAGAGTTTTATGTGCTGCCGTGAGCTTAGTCTGATCGTAGATCTCTCCGCTCGCCGTTTTCTTGCCGTGAAATCTGGGGCCGTACCACGAAGCCGTACCGCTGAGAGCGTGTTTAGTTGTCGACGTGGATGATTTTTTTTGACCATTGGGTTCAATGTTTAGTTTCTGTATATTAGCACCGCCGGGAGCGATTTGGTTGCTGGCCTGCGGCAGTACGAGGGACTGATCGTTTCTTTGCGAGAGACCTGAGAATGCTGTGCAGCTTTGCGCCAGCAGCGGGAAAAGAACAAGCAGACTTATGGGTGCTTTTTTTGCCACACTTTCAGGAACTGATAATGTGCGAAATAAGAACATCACTGTCTTCCTCGCTTTTTTATCAATGCCGAACGATTCACAAACTCCAGGGAGGTGTCCGCAAGAGCTATGCCCTGCGGCGTAAAATGGAGCTAAGCTATTAATTGATAGGCGTTTTTTGGGCGAGCAAGGGCGACGACGAGATTTCGCTGTGCACTGAATTCCCTACAGAAAAATCCTTACAACCGGATGTCTATGAATTTGGCCAAAGATGGCCGAATGAGACGAAACCTATTGACGTCAGCGTTAAATCTCTTTGCATCAATTTTTTGCAGCTTGCTGTGTAAAGCTGTCATTCCCGAATGCTTCTATCCCTCGATTTCCCTCGGGACGGTGAGGTTCTCGAACGGTCGGGAATCCAGACGAAACTGTGACCTACTCAGGGTCATGGTAAATAATTGAACCATGACTAGACCCCCCGATAAAAACGTTC
>JAHKKJ010000311.1 GCA_020027655.1 Deltaproteobacteria bacterium
CGTCGAGTGCCATCGCAAGGTGGGGGCCATGAGCCAGCACCATGATTTCGTTGTTATCGACCAATTCGATGTCAGGGACAGCATCCACACTCTCAAGCCGCCGCTGCTCTTAATCCGGGGAGCGGATGATCCCGGTTTACCGCCAGAGTATGAAATGGAAATCCATCGGGCCGTACCCGGCTCTCAGTATCTGAAGCTGAACCATGCCGGTCACTTTCCTATGGCGGAGAAGCCTGAGGAATTTAACCAGGCCATTGATGAGTTCCTGGCATCGCGTACGTGATCGCGTCGAGCGGGAAAAGACTATCTCACCACGAAGGACCCAGCGCGGCTACGCCGCAACCAAAGTGACAAGATGGTGTTTGTAGTGTAAACGGAAGTCATGAATGAGACCCTCACTTCGTCGAGAAACGATGTTGCCCGTGCTTTCATGCAACGCCACCAGGCCGATATTATCGGCGTTTTGCACGGCTGGGATCGGCTGCGGCTGCAAGGCACACTGCGCAGTCTCTATCATCCCTCGGTGATGGATTATTACCTCAAGCAGAGCGGTGTTTTGTGGAAGCCTCTATGACGCCACTGAGGACAGAGGGCGAGAGCGTTGGCAGATGGCGGCAGTGGGACGCCGCTTGAGGTTGTTGCGGGCGCACGGTCTGATCGCCAAAGTATCCAAGACCCATCGTTATGTGGTGACGCAAAGAGGGCGGTGCGTGATCACGGCGCTTATGGCCGCACGCCAGCCAGCACAGAAAAACTCACAGCGCTGGCCGCCTAAAAATTTGCAATACGAAGTACACGAAGGGTGAGAATACTTTGACAATCAAAACTTCGTGCCTGCCGTAGCCCTGGTCAGGGTAACCACAGAGCGGTTGCTCGATAGATCTGAAACCTAAATTCTTTGCGCTCTTTGTCGTTAACTCGACGTCCTCGTGGTCAGTACTCCTCCACACTAAATCCAGAAGAACCACTACTATAAGGCGGACGGAATGTTGCTATCAGCCGATGATCTTCTCAATAGAAACTTCTACGTTATAATCCGGCTCCCCGGAAACGGGGTCCGTGCGACGGGCTATGAGGATATTGGCCTCCGGCCAATAAGCTTGGAGCGTTCCGGACTTGACCGGAGCGATTTGAATGACTCCGTTCATTTCTCCGGTGTTCGAACGGACCACCACGCGCGCGCCGTCTGCCAACTCAAGTTCTTGGGCGTCTTCGGGCGAGATAAAAATGATGTCTCTTGACTTGGCACCCATGAGCCGGTCCGCAGCTCCAAAGGTCATGCTGTTGAACTGCTTGCCGCGACGTGTGGCGAGATAAAACTTTCCGGCGGATGCCCGACGGTCGGGCGGGTTTAGAACACTGAAGAGCGCGCGACCGTTCGGCATGTTGTTAAATTGTCCAGCCCTGTGGAGAAACGGGCCGCCCCATTGGAGGTGATCGCCTTCTTTATTGAGCTTCTCGATCCCTTGATAAATCGGCATGACACGGCTCATCTCGTCACGGATGCTCTTCGTGTTCTCATAGGGAAACAGAAGATCTCCGTTGGGCATGGCATGACGGCCGATAATGGTGGGTATCTCCCACTCCGGCAGCGAATGGCCAATCTGATGTCCCGGAACCTCAGGGGTGAAACGGATTCGTCTCTCGGTATTGGTAGACGTTCCTCCGCCGCGCTGCTCGTAACGGGTCTGGCCGGGAAGGATGAGCACCGCTTGCTCAGCGTCGAGCAGCATGGAGCTGTTGAGAACGATATCTTGATGCACTCTTAAGGCGACTTTTTCCAGTGCTCTGGCAATGAAATTTCGGTCCGGCATGGTTTCCAGCAAATTGCCGCCGATGGAATAGAGAAAGTTAAGGTCGCCTTTACTCGCCGCCTCGATCATCTCCGGTACCCTGAGTCCCGGCCTGGAAGGGACCGGGTGGCGCCACAGGTTAGAGAAGCGGCGGGCGCTTTCGTCATTGACTGAAAATCCGCCGGGAAACTTGTCCGGCTCGGCTCCGCAATCACCGCCGCCCTGGACACCGCTGTGACCACGGATGGGCATAATGCCGCACTTGTCGCGTCCGAGCATACCGCGGGATAGAGCGAGATTCACGATCGCCTTCACGTTGTCCACGCCAAACTCGTGCTGGGTCAGCCCCATGCTGTAGACGAAGACCGCACTGCGGGCATGACCGTAAAGCAGGGCAAACCGCTCCATTTCCTGGCGCGACAACCCGGAACGTTCCTCGAGCATCTCCCAGGATTGGCCTCCGAGCGCGGCCTTGAGATCTTCGTAGCCGGTTGTGCGTTTGGCGATGAATTCTTGATCGACGCGGTTCAACGCAATCAGTGTCTTGATCACTCCGTTAATAAACGCGATGTCTCCGCCGACTCGCACTTGGAAAAAGTCATCCATAAGCTTGGTGCCGAACAACGCGCTGGTAGCGACGGAGGGTACCCAGTAGCGCTCTAGCCCATACTCACGCATGGGATTTACGACGGCGATGCGCGTTCCTTGTTTTTTGGCATAGTGCATGTACTTGGTGGTCACCGGCTGGTTGTTGGCAAGATCGGAGCCGAAAATAACCAGCAGCTGGGTGCCGATGAAGTCCGACAGAGAGCAGGTCGGCGCACCGATGCCCAGTGTCGCTTTGAGCCCTGAAACACTGGCTGCATGACAAAGCCGAGAGCAGAGATCTACGTTGTTGGTACCGAGCACCCGGGCGAGTTTTTGGAAGACGTAATACACTTCATTGGTCAGTCCGCGAGATGTCGCGAAGAATCCCATCCGATGGGACGGCGTGCTGCGTATCGCTTTGGTTACGATGTTGATGGCATCGTCCCACGAGACGCGCGAAAATCCCGGTTCGCCTTCGCGACGAATCATCGGGTAGGATAGCCGTCCGAGAGACCGGAGCTTTTCCGGTCTCAGCGCGCGGAGCGCATTGATATCTCTGGTGGCCGACATATCAAGCGCGCCCATGGTGTTTAGTTTGAGGAGCTTGAGCCGGGTCATGCACAGATGGACGCCGTCCATCACGTTGTCGCGCAAGCCATAGGGACCGAGGGAGCAACCGTCACAGACGCCGTGCTTGAGAATGTTCCAAGCGTAGGGAAGTTCCGTTTTGTTTTCCCACAGGACGCCGAGCATCTCGCGATAGTGACGCGGCTTGGTTTGGCCGACCAAGCCGAAAGGAATGAGGCGGGAAAGCCAGCTATCGTTAGATCTCAACTTACCCATGGAAGGATGTTCAGTCTTTCAATTCACGAAACTCTTTGAGCACGGCAAAGAATTGCTCGGGCTCGCTTTGCGAAAGCGCCATCTTGTACAAAGCATAGCGCTGATGAGATTGCCAGTGCCGCCACTCTTCGATGGTTACCGGAGGAATCTCCGGCGCGCTCTTGCCAGCCACCGGTACGGGCACCTGGTGTGCGCTTTCCCAGACGGAGCTGCTCATCGCGGCCGTCGTCGCCACGGGCGCGCCGCGGTATCGCCGTGAAAGGAAGTCGAGGTAGGACGAAAAAACCTGTTTTTCCTCTTCAGTTTCGACGGGCAGGTGGCAAAGAGCGGTGCGTTCTTCAATGCTGAAAGCCAGCCAGTCTTTCAGCGATATCTTGATTCCAGTCACGTCAAGCTTCATACGCACGTGGAGAGGAATCCGGCTCAAGGACGGATAGATGTCGGATTCGTGCCGATAGTGATGAAACATAATCAAGGCGTTTGCGTTTTGCCCTGGTGAAAAGTTATTTTCCTATTCGTGGCGCTTGAGGTCAACCATAACGCAAGAAATAGGATGGTGCTACGGACGCTGCTAACTAACGGAGGAGATCGCCATGGCCGCAGGCAGATATACCAAAGGATTTATGCCCCTCAGCAAGGTTAAAGAAAAGGAGTTTCTCTCGCGCCCGATGGGTTGCAAGGCTGTGGGGTTCAGTTTCGTACGCTACAAACCCGGTGAGGGCGCGACCTACGTGCACCGGCACAAAGTCCAGGAAGAAGTGTTCATTACTTTGCAGGGAACCGGTTCGATTATTTTGGACGGGAAGCGGATCTCGATGCCCGAGGGGACGATGATACGTGTCGGTCCGACGGTCTATCGAGCGCTCGGCAACGACTCAAAAAAGGATGTGGTTTATATGATTCTAGGGGCGATTCCGCCGAAAGACTTTCCGCTTGGAGGGAGAACCTTGCTCGGCGATGGCATTCCGAATCGGAAGAAAGTGCCGCGCTGGAAAAAATAGGCGAGTTATCCAGCTCCGGAGCAATCGGAGCTTGAGCCGACAACGCTTGGGTGGAACGTCGGGCTTGAGGATTTTGCCTGAAGAAAACATCTGGGTTCCTAATTCTAGAATCGGATATGGGTGCTGGGACTTTAATATGCGGGTGAGAGTAGTTAGCGACTAGGGAGCAAGCATGCAATACGACACACGACAAACCGGGAAGCCGCCATCGCCCGTGGAGCCCACGGGGTTTTTCACCGGCGTCCAGATCCGGCCGATTATCGTCGGCGTCGTGGTCGATTATATCGCCACCTACGCCGGCACATATGCTTATTTTTTCATTTACTTAGCGAAGCAATTATCGAAACAGGGCGAGGTAACGGGAGATCAAATCAGAGACTACATGACCTCTCCCGAGGGCCTAATGATCGGTTTCGTGATCGGCGTCCTGGGAACAGCTTTAGGTGGGTTCGTTGCAGCGCAAAAAGCGGGAAGACTGGAAATTAAACATGGGGCGCTGGTGGGCTTTTGCTCGCTGATCGTATCATTTATTGAGCAATCGTTGCAGGAAGAGTCAACGCCGCTTCCCGAATGGTTTAGATTTCTGTCCGTTCTGGCGATCATTCCTGCGGGGGCGTTGGGTGGATTCCTCGCGGAGGCATTTAAGGGCTTTGGCAGGGGCTATCCTCAGAGTGGGAGAAGCTGGCCGGGAACTTGAACGGAATCGGTAATGGCATCGGTCGTTTTTAGACGCGCTCAACCCCAAGACTATCCTGCCATTCTGCGGCTGCAATCCGAAAACTTCATTGGAAATCTTGATGAGGAGGAGCGGAAAGAAGGGTTTCTTTCGGCGGAGTTTTCGCGCGAGCAGGTCGCTAAGTTGGCGGAAGATCTCGGGACGACGATCGCTGCTGTGGACGCTAAAGTGGTGGCGTTTTTGTGCGCGTTCCGTGGGGAGTTCCATCACGGATCGCCTGTGATCGCGAAGATGCTTGATACCTACGATCTGGTAAAGTTCGACGGTAA
>JAHKKJ010000312.1 GCA_020027655.1 Deltaproteobacteria bacterium
GCGGTGGGCGAAGGGAGCCGGCAGAAGGTGATGGACCGGATCAGCGCCTTCGGCACCAATCTGATGCTGATACGGCCCGGAGCCGCCGGCATTCGTAATACCGGGGACATCGTGACCTTGGTGCCCGAAGATGCCGCGGCGATTAAGACGCTGCCCAACATCGAAACCGCCTTGCCGGAGCGGAGCAGCCGCATGACTGTGCGCTACGGCAACATCGACTATCAAACATCGGTACAGGGAACCGGTGAAGATTTTCCATCGGCCCGAGACTGGAAGGTCGCCGAGGGACAGTTTTTCCATGCGGACGACATAAAGGGCTATGCCCCTGTGGTTGTGCTCGGGCGCACCGTAGCACAAACACTCTTTCCCAACGGGGGTAGCCCGGTGGGCAAGTACGTACTGCTTAGGAACGTGCCGTTTCTCGTGATCGGCGTGATGACGGAAAAGGGCGCGTCGCCCAACGGGAGCGACCAGGACGATGTGATCTTCGTGCCCATCAACACCGGCTTGGTGCGTCTGTTCGGCAAGAGCTATCTGAGCAGCATCACGGTAAAAGTGATCGACGCTGCAAATATCGAGGCGACGCAGGAAAGGGTAGAGACCTTACTCAAAGAACGGCATCGAACCGAAGATTTCAGCGTCCGCAACATGGCCTCGATTCTCCAGGCGGCCATGGAAACGCAGGATACGTTCACGTTGCTTCTGGGCACCGTGGCGGCGATTTCTCTCTTGGTGGGCGGCATCGGCGTCATGAACATCATGCTAGTGAGCGTGGTGGAGCGCACTCGCGAGATCGGCATCCGCATGGCCACCGGCGCGCGCATGCGCGACATCCTGCTGCAATTTAATATCGAAGCGGCTGTGGTATGCGCCGCCGGCGGTGTCCTCGGCATTCTCGTCGGGCTCATTGCCGGAATGGTGCTGCGCTACAGCGGGATGACGGTGATCTTTTCGGTGACGCCGGCCGTGCTGGCTTTCGTGTGCGCCTCGGCTACGGGGCTGATCTTCGGCTATCTGCCGGCGCGCAAGGCGGCGCAGCTGGATCCGGTCGTGGCTTTGGCTTCGGAGTGAGGTGCTTATGGGCAAGTATCTTGTAAACGGCATGGTCCTGTTCTCGTTGGCATTGTCGGGCTGCAGCCTGGCGCCAGAATTCCAGCGGCCGCAAATGGTGATGCCCGGCGGTTGGAGCAACGTTTCCGGAGTCGGTCTCAAATCAGAGCAGAGCACCCTGGCGTTTTGGCAAGAACTAGGAAGCGAAGAGTTGAATCGCGTCATCGAAGCGGCGCTGGCGCAGAATCTCGACCTCGAAGCGGCGCTGCATCGCATCGAGCAGGCGCGGGCCCAGGCAAAAGTTGCCGGATCGGCTCTGTATCCATCAATCGACGCGAGCACCGGCGCATCGCGAACCTACCAGGATCCGAATAATAGCACGGCGGCACGGGGTCTCGGCAGCATCAGTTACGAAGTCGATCTGTGGGGCAAGAACCGCAATCAGTTGGCTGCGGCGAACCACCGCGCGGACGCGACCCAGTATGATAGAGATGCTTTGCAGCTCATCGTGGTCTCCGATACCGCTACCTTCTATACCCAGGTTCTCAGCCTCAACGAGCGCATTCGCATCGCCCAAAATAATTTAAGAAATGCCGAGGAAGTGCTGCGCATCACCGAGGCGCGATTTCGCGCGGGCAGCATCTCGGGTCTCGAAGTGTCACAGCAGCGAGTGGCGGTTAACAATTTCCGAGCCGCGTTGACATCGCTTACGGAACAGCGGAGCACGAACCTGAACGCCCTCGCCATCTTGATTGGACAGGCGCCGCAAAATATACCAGCGCCGAAGACGGATTTTTCTTCATTGAAGATACCGGAAGTCAATCTGACCCCTCCTGCCTCTCTGCTGACGGCCCGGCCCGACATTGAGAGTGCCGAAGCCAGCCTGCGCGCGGCCAATGCCGACATCGGAATTGCGCGCGCCGCTTTCTTTCCCTCGCTGACATTGGGGATCGACGCCAGCAGCGCGGCGGGGTTCGGCCACCCGGCGGCCGCGGCAACCTCCCTCGCGGCGAATATTTTGACGCCAATCTTTACCGGCGGCAGACTCACCGGGAATCTGGAAGACGTAACTGCGCGACAGAAGGAATTAGCAGCGCAGTATCAGAAAACTGTGCTGATCTCGTTTCAGGAAGTGGAGGACGCGCTCGCTGCGCTTAGAAGCAACAACGAGCAAGCGGTGCTGTCGGATGAGTCAGTACGGGAGTCGCAGAATGCCTACGACATCGCCAAAGCGCGCTTTGACGCCGGCGCTGTGGATTATTTGAACCTGCTGGAAACTCAGCGCAGCCTCTACGTTGCTCAAGACAATCAGGTCTCAATCACGCAAGGACAGCTCGCATCCTTCATCCAGCTGCGCAAAGCGCTGGGTACATGAACCGTCGGAGAAATCGCGCCCACTCTAAATTTTTTTCCCTAACAGGCGGTAAAAAAGCGTTGTCGTAACGATCAACGAAATTCCCGCGGTGAGCGCAATACCGAGGGAGGCGCCAAAGATCGTAGCGAAGACGCCCATAACGATGGAACCCAGGGAGCGCATTCCTTGATCCATGTTGAATACGCTCATCGCCCGCCCGAGAAGATCCCGCGGCGCCTCGATCTGAATGATCACGCGGCTGATGGTGCGGAAACTGACCTGTCCCGCCCCCACCACAGCGAGCAGAACGACCGAAAGCCAAAAATCCGGCGACGCGCAAAAGAGTATGAGAAAAATCGGCGTAACAGTCGTCGTGATCCACAAGAGCTTGGCCCGGCTCCATCGTTCGCCCGCCGAGGCAAGGAAAGTCAGGGATGCGATGCCTCCGATTCCCGGCGCCGCCATCAGCAACCCCAGCCCCTCAGGACCGACGTCCAGAACCTCTTTGGCGAAAACCGGAAGAAATCCCTGATAGGTGACGATGCAAATGGCGAAGGTGTAAGCCGCCACGATGCTGCTCAAGATCACGGGTGAAGCCCAAACGTATTGGAAGCCTTCCTTGAATTCACGCAGAAAGTTCTGTTCCAAGTTTACGACTCTTTGGTCGTTTGACCGAATAAGCATCATTCCTACTCCCGAAACAATGAGGCTCGCCGCAAAGGCGGCATAACAACCACCGATGCCGATCCACAGAATCAAAACACCTCCCAGAGATGGACCCATGATGCGGGCGACGTTAAAGCCGACCGTGTATAGCGAAACGGCATTCAGCAAATCCTCACGCGGCACGAGCTCGGCGAGAATCGACTGAGCCGCGGAAGGATTTATGGCCCGGATCGACCCGAAGAGTATCTCGAGAGCGAGAAGGTGCCAAAACTCGAGCGTTCCAAAGGCATAGAGGGCGAGGAAAATGAACACCGGAAGGGCGGAGAAAAATTGAATCAGGACCAACAGGCGCTTGCGGTCGTAACGGTCCACCAGCACGCCTCCGAGCGCGCCGAATATCAAACGGGGGAGCGCGCCGCACAGCCCGAGGATTCCCAATGCCATGGCCGATCCGGTGATTTCATAAGCGATCCAATAGAGCGCAACCTCCTGGACGAAATGTCCTATGGAACCCAGCAGATCCATGGACCAGAAAATCGCGTAATCTCGGTAGCGCAGGGAGTGAAAAATGCGAATGGGATAGTTGTCCTTCCGGTTAGCTCAAAGGGCGAGCGTTGAACGTTTATACCTTGTCCGCGGCGAGCAGGAAAGGATGCGCACTAAGATGACGTTGACAGCGGACTCTTTTCGGTTTAGCGCTAGTGTTCAACCATAAGGATCTAGCGCGGCTGAGCCGCAATCAAAATGCGAATTTAACCACGAAGGTCGCGAAGAGCGCGACGTTAAGAAATTGAAATGTAATAATTTCCAAATTCTTCGTGTCCTTCGTTTGCAGCCTATACGGTTGCTTGTCTAACCGGTGTAAGTCCGGTCGCGGGAATTGGTTGTTTGCCCGCGTAGTCATATTCGACACCCCCCCAGGGGTGACCCAGGAGGTGAAAGCTCGAATGTAAATGCCCTTGCCGGAGTAGGGCTAGCAATTCCATCGGGCCGTAGCATAGAGCGAACTTTGCAGCCTCGTTACACGAACCACGCAAGAACCGGCCAAGCGTGGATAAGCGTGCGCCGACCTTATGCGAAGACGGGGAAGGCCACAGTGGGCGATCAAGCAATAACCGCAAGCAGTCGCCTAGCCGCCGGGGTACAGAAGATGGCACGATGGGAAAAGACAAGCGACTTAAATTAGGGACCTTCTCATTTCCAGCCCATACTAGACCGTAGGGCAAAGACCCGTTGAATAATACATAAATCAGCGGGAGGGGACGAGGAGCTCGGATGAGGGAATAGTAAGCGATGATCCGGCGGGACAACATAACCCGCTGGGGAGCCAAGGACCTCTGGACTGGATGGTCTATGTAAGAAAGAGGGAGTTCCGCTTGGACGAAAGTCCCTTTACGGAATAAGGCTCTCTTTGGAGACAGCGACTTTAGCCGCGTATAAATCCAGCGTGGTCGAGTGTATGCGGGTCTGGCGCTTAAGCTTGGCATTTTGGATGAAGGTCGCGGTTGAATTCCAGTTTGAAGCCGTACTGGGGAAAACCCGCTGTACGGAATTTTAGAGAGGGAGGAGGAAACACGCTGGTTCCTACATGGGTCCATGTGGTGCGCCTCCTCTCTACTCGACGCGCTTCGTGGTGAGAAAACATGTCCCAAATTCAGTTGTGTTCGGGCTTTTTCTCGGGCAGCAAAAACAAAGCTCCCAGCGCCCAAATGCCGCACACGGCGCCGGCAATCGTCCATAGCGTTTTGTTCCGACCGCTATAATTCGCGATCACCCAGCATAGAATGGCATCGAGCAAATGCACCAATGCGGCGGTTCGCCATATCGAAGTCGGGTCCATTTCGGGTTTGATGAAAAGGAGTCCGGAAAAATATCCAAGCAACCGATAGAAATCCACGAGGGCCCTTGACGCTTCCTTTGGACAGTTAATATACTCGGTCTCCGCGAAATTGGAATATCGTCATGGGATAAAGACTATCGAGTGGAAAAATGATCGAGTCATCATGCTCGATCAACGTCTCTTGCCGCAGAAAGAGGTGTACCGAGTCTGCCGCGATTACAACGAAGTCGCCAAGGCGATCCGCGAGATGACCATTCGCGGCGCTCCCGCGATAGGAGTTGCCGCGGCCATGGGCGTGGCATTGGGCGCGCTTAGAGCG
>JAHKKJ010000033.1 GCA_020027655.1 Deltaproteobacteria bacterium
TCTGCAATAAGTCGAGATAGATTTCCCAACGGACGAGACGGCCCGCTTTGGGTCTTCACCTCTCTGCAACGCGCGAATTCCCTCCCGCAAGAGCTTTCGAACGAGGGTCACCCCCCGATCCGTGGCTCCCAAGTGTTCCAGTGCGTGGACGGCGATGGGACGCTGGCTCTCTTGCGCCTCGTAGTCCCCCGGCTGGCGTTGACGGTCTTCATAGGTTCGATTGATGGACTGCGAGCTTCTCAACGGGCGCGCCACGGAGCGCTGCTCTTCGTTCTCCGGAGCATAGCGGAACTGGTACGCGATGGTGTGGGTGTCATCAACCGGAACCGTCCAGGCAGTCATGTAAGGTGGCCCGAAATCCAGCTCTCCCGTGGGCCGAAAGCGGCTCGGCGGAAACTGATCGACGTTGGGCATGATGTAGTCGCCCAGCCGTACCCAAACTAAATCACCGACTCGCCGGGTGTGGATACCGATCACGCCGAGGGGGCTTTCCTGCCACTCGAGCACCCTTGAACGAAAGTCCTCCCGAATCGCCGTGAGATCAGCCTCAAATTCTTTGAGCCCAACGTTGAAGTAATCCTCCAAAGGCCCACCGGTCACGCTCGGACGGTAACGATCCAGCTTTGCGCGCGCCTCTTCCGGATCATGGAGAAATACGAAGTGCACCTGGTCCGCGTTATTCTCCGCCAACTGCAGCCAGTTGCAGTCATAGATGTACTTATGTTCCGTTTCTCCGCCAGGCACCATCCGGTAGCCCGGCAGTTCGAATGAATCGTAGATGGGAAACTCGGGACGGTGCTCCAGGGGCCCCATATAGGCAAAGATCAGCCCCTTGTACTCAATAGTCGGGTAGGCTCCATGGAAAAATCGGTCCTTGAACGTGCTCTCGGGAGGCTCCCCCGGCGTCTCCAACACTCGGCCGTCCACGTCGTAGAGCCAGCCGTGATAGCAGCACCGAATGCCGCAGCGCTCGACCACGCCAAATTCCAGCGACGTGCCGCGGTGGCTACAGTGAAGCTCGAGAAGTCCGATTTTTGCGCGGCCGTCGCGAAATAGTACGAGGTCCTCACCCATGACCCGGATGCGCTTCGGCAGGTCCTTTAGTTCCACGGCCATCCCCACCGGATGCCAGAAGCGGCGCAGGTATTCACCGCAGGGTGTTCCGGGTCCCACTTCGGTCAGTTCCCTGTCGTGCTCCGGAACTTCTCTATGGTAGTAGCCGCTGAACGGCTCCTTGATCAGCTGCGCCATGGTTTCGTCCTTCCGTCCCGTTTATTGAAACGCCTCATCGCCTAGTTCAGGTCAGGTAGCCCGCCTCCCGATAATAGCGCGCGGCGCCGGGATGGAGTGGAATTTTCGTGTCCCATTGCCTTGTGATTGCCTGTGTCATGGTCGATGAGTAAGTAAGAAAAGGTATGGGCAGCATTTGGCTATGAGTATAGCTCACCGTGACCGAGGCTTCCTCAATGCGTTTTTTGTTCCGGTCGATGCTCTTGGCTATCGTATAGATGATGCTGTCGTCTACTTCTGCGCGGGTAACCAGCAGGTTATCGGATAAATCAATGGTTAGGAGCGGTTCTTGAATAGCCGGCAGGAACCCTGCGGGAATGACGTTGCGCGCATAACCCTCGTTCTCTAGGCCTGCCATCACGTGCTCCTCGAGCCCGATGAAGCGAAATCCATGGGCAGCGACGGTTTGCCAGACGCCTTCGTGGGAGGCATGGCCGATGACTACATCCACGTCTCGCTTGCTGATCTCCTGATCGAGCGCCGTCAACCCTACGCCCACGTGCCACCATCGGCCCCCCCAGGCTTCGAGGTCTGCCAGCGAGTAGCCGTATTGCCGCAAGATCGCATGCTCATGCTCGTACAATTCATCTGCGCGGACGCCCAATCGGACCGCGCGCTTCTCCCGGCCGATCTGTGCAAGGTCCTTGACGGGGCACCAAGGCGCCAGAGCAAATAATTGTCGATCCAATCTGGGAAACCGCGCTACCGAACGGAGATTGCTCAACGGTTCTCCCGCCCAGGAGCGCTTTCCTTCGAGCGCCCACGTCGCGCGAACCGCCGGGAACACCCAGCCCAAGTCCAGCTCGCCACCGCACACCCAATCCGGGCGGTTGAGGGCGGGAGCGATGATCGCAACCGGAGCCGCGCCTCCAACGCTACGCGCAAACACCTGGGTCATCCTGTACGAACCAGCCCATCCGACTCCGATCTTGACGCCCTGGAAAACGGCATTGGAGGGTGACGGGGTATCCAAGAGTAGTTCTCTCCCTAGTTATGTTCCGCTCGATTTAAACAATCCGGTATTTCTTCACGTCGTAAGATCTATCAAGACGCCTTCCGGATCGGCAATCGCGTACTGTCCCAAGCTGCAAGAGTCTATATCCCTCTGGAGCGTTGCGCCGTTTCTGCCAACAAATATTTTCCGCGGCGCCGACTCGGGGAATGATTTTCCGAGGTCGTCCAAATCCTTTTTCACGGCGTCGAGGTCTTCGACCTTGAAGCCGATATGATCGATTCCCTCGGTCATGGACCGGTACGAATAGTTCTCGCACGGGCGAATAAGAAGGTACGACTTTCCATCGGTGAGACAAATTTCTCCCTCGCCGGAAAGGTTCTTGACCGTCGTGAGCTCAAAAACGGTTCGATAGAACTCTGCCAGGACAGCGGGTTTCTTCGCTCGAATCGCAACGTGGTGCAAGTGCCGCGGCTGTTCCCAACCCTCGTCCCTATAGCCACCTCTGAGGTTGGCGCCCCTCTCTTGGGCAATATCGATGTGAGTACCAACCGGATCGGTGATTCTCATACCCGCAAAAGCGACTCCCTCGAGACCCTTGGTGAATATGGTATCGGGATAGTCTTGTTTTATCCTCGCTGTGACTTTATCCAGGTCTTGTAGCTGTAGTCCGAAGTGGTCCAGTCCCGACCGGTATCCCGGCGGCCTGGGGTTCAAGGCCAGCCCTATGATTCCATCGCTGAGCTGACCCCGCGACCGGTTTGAGGGATCACGCTCGGCGACCCCGAGAGATGTAAAGAATCGCATTCCAAAGACCGTTTCATAGAATCGAGCCGACCGCTCACACCCATCGCTCCAAATCGCACAGTGTCTGATCTTCGCATTCATGGTCGCTCTTTCCTCCTTTCGATCTTTGGGGTAGCGATTTCTTGGCTAAACGCGACATCTCCGAGGAAAAAATCCAGCGCATTCATGGGACCAACCCCCCCAACGCGCCGGCCTCCTGATGAATTGTCACATCGGCAAACCACCTCATAGACCTTTCCCGGCAATTACTAAACCTGGCAGCATCATGTCAATGGGATGCTTATAGCACGGACTGGCAGTGAACGAAAAAACAGCAGGTTTTTGGTTGCGGGTTGCTGGCCAGTCTTTTCGCATGCTAACGTCGCAGCTGGGACCACTCGTATTTGCGCGGCTCTCGAGGCGCATAAAAATCGGCGTCTATTTGCCGGGTGAGTGAAGGAGGACTGTTTATGAAGAAGTTCTTCAACCGAAGTAGCTCGATGTTCTTCGCGGCAATTTTGAGTTCATTCCTGGTTATCGACTCGCCTGCCCAAACCGTGGGGCAAAGCAGGGATTGGGAAAAGGAATGGGAAATGACGATCCGGGCAGCCAAGAAAGAGGGGCAGCTTGTTTTTCACTCGGGGAATTCCGTTGAACCTTATTTCCACGAATTTCAGAAAAAGTTTCCAGAGATAAAGGTCACTCGAATGTTGACGCAGGGCGGAAGCGCAGCGCATGAACGTTTAATGGCCGAACAAAGGGCGGGGGTTTTCGTGACGGACATTGTGCATCTCGGAGCGGGGTCGGGTTCCTTGTTGGCCAGTGCGGGGGCCCTTGATCCTCTTGAACCCTATATGATTCTCCCCGAAGTTTTGGATCAGTCGAAATGGTTTGAAGGGAGATACTATTTCGCCGACAAGGACGGAAAGTATCTTCTAAAATATGCCTCGAACCCCGGAGTGGACGTTTCATACAATACCAAACTCGTGAATCCGGATAGCATAAAGTCTTATTGGGATATTCTCGATGCTAAATGGAAAGGAAAGATTGTAGCTTACGACCCGCGCGCCCGCGGCTCACGTCTATTCAGCTACTTTTATTATAATCCAGAGCTGGGACCTCGTTACCTGAAGCGGCTCTTTGGTGAAATGGACCTTACCGCCAGCCGCGACCGTCGCCAGATGACCGATTGGTTGGCTGCCGGTAAATTTGCCATAGCGCTTCGCACCGCCCCGGATGCGGCAAATTTGGATGACGCAAAGGCCCAAGGGCTGCCTGTCAATTGGTTTAGTCCCGGACACTTCAAAGAGGCAGTGGGCATAAGTGGCGGGCCGGCTCACATCGCAGTGGTTAACAGGACTCCTCATCCCAACGCTGCGAAACTCTTTATTAACTGGTTCCTGTCTCGCGAGGGCCAGCTGATGGCCCAAAACATCGCTGCTAAACAAGGAGAAGGTATTGACTCGCTTAGAATGGATATTTCCAAGGACATGGTTCCTCCGGCTTTTCGCCGAGGGCATAAAACTAAATTTTTCGACATGGATGCACCCGAACATGCAAGTGATGATCCCGTTTTAAAGCTTATCAATGAGGTGTGGAGGAGATAGGCTAGCCTGCTAAGGAAACCCGCTCTTAAGGTATTTTGTAGAAGCGGTGAGTAAGCGTAAAAAATCAAGGAGGCGTGAAATGAGCGAACGCCGGATGCCTCGTACCAAAACCCGAGATCCTGAGCCGATGGAAACAGATTACGACCAAGCGGTTCGTGCCAAAGAAATTCGAAACAAGCGGATGGCAGAAGGGAAAGTAATCGTCAAGGGTAAGGACTTGCCGTGGGAGCTTAACCGTCAGGGACGAATCAAGTTCTTTCTAACAGATCGATCGGAAGATGTCGCGGCTCCCGGCTGGCTTGTCTTCCAACAGGAGATCCATAAGCACTCGGGCATGCACCGGCATCAAGGCGGAACTTTTATCTTCATCTTGGGCGGCAAGGGATACAGCACGGTAAACGGTGTGCGCCACGATTGGGAGGCTGGCGACTTAGCCATTTTGCCCATGGTACCCGGAGGCGTTGCCCATCAACACTTCAATCTCGAGCCCGGTGTTCCTGCCCTGTGGATGAGGGTGGGTTATACCCCGCACAAACGCCTCGTCATTGCCAATTGGATTGAGCAGTTCGACGTCAACCCGGATTGGGCAGATAAGAACCGATTACAGGATCGGAAAGTGGCTCCGATGGTCAACCATGCGCGTACGACAAACAAAGATGACTCTCCACGGGGGAACACCCTCTTCGACGCCCTGTTGCGGCTCCGCGACGAGCAACGAGAGCAGATGAAGCACGCTCGAATGGTCGTTCAGGGGAAATCGTTACCATTGGAGATCAATCCGATGGGTTTGTTCCGCTGGTACGTCCATCCGCACATAAAAGATGTCGGATGTCACGCCCAGATGATTTACGTGCAGGAGATTCCGGCTGGGAGTCGTTCCGGCAAACAGCTTCATCAAGGTGGCAGGTTTCATTATGTCCTCGAGGGAAAAGGCAGCACCGTCATAGACGGGGTCCGCCATGATTGGGAAGAGAACGAAATTATCCTGCTCCCTCTTAGTTCCCATGGCGTCGTCCATCAGCACTATAATTCAGACCCAAGTAAACCCGCCAGGTTGCTCGTGTCCGAACCCAACTGGGTCCACGTTTGGGGAGTGGACCTGGGTTCGGGGTTAGAGATGCTAGAGCCGGCCCCGGAGTACCAAGGGTAGAGGTTAGATTCAAGCGGAAAGGCAACCGAAAGTCGGAATATCTCGCGCAAAGACGCAAAGGCTGCAAAGGAAAAACAATTCCGGACTTGGCGTCTTTGCGCGAGCAAATCCCTGCGTTCTTTATGGTGCCAGCTCAAACTTATTCCATGCCCTTTTGTGTGCACCAGGGAACCATGGAGCCCATGCGGCAGGTCGCGCCTGCTTTGTGCAGGCATGACTCGAAGAAATCGTGGATCTTGGGGTCCTCGTCTTCGTATTCGATCTGCGTGCCGCCCTCTTTGACGCTGACCTCGATGGGTTTGTCGTCACCGAGAGCGACAAAGTTGTAACGCCAGCTATTCCAGCGCAGCGCCAGATAGCGAGCGGGATCGGCGCCGGAATTGAAGTGCTGATGAAACCACTGCGAGGGAGGAACCACCACGCTGCCCGGTTTCCACTCCACTCGAGTGACCTCGCCATGTTCGGGCCAGAGCAAGGAATAACCTTGACCGCTTAGAATTGTCACATGGGCGCCGGGGCCATGGCGATGGGCTTTTTTGTAGCGCCCAACCGGAAATTCGGAAATATGGGAGCCCATGACGTTGCCGGCGAGGTCGAAGTTGACGTGTCTTCCGCCGGCGCCGCGTTCATTCCACACCTGGAGCGGCATGTCCCTGGTGTTGGGCACGAAGTTCACCGACATCTTGAGTCCCCAGACCTGTCCTTTGCCGCTGAAATAGTCTTGGTCTTCCGGCGGAAAGCGGTCGGAGAAAATGAAATCGTTGGCGAAAATGAAATTGAGATTGTGAAACAGATTCATCATGAACGGCGCGCTGGTCACGGCGAAATATCTGACGGCGGCGTTACCCTGCCCATTGAAGTGTTGGTACTCTGCGTTCAGAGGGATCGCGAACAGGCTGCCAGGATGCCACTCGAAGGTCTGCTTCTTACCGTTTCGTTGCCACACCGAAGTGGCGCCATGGCCGTCGAGAATATAAACCATCTCTTCATAGAGATGTTTTTGCGGTTTCAACTTTGTTCCCGGCGGGATTTCGCATACATAACCATCATTGGTTCCGCCAGCGCCCTCGAGATTGATAAACGCCCCCAAGCCGCCTTTAAGATCCCACGGCGCGACTTCCAATTTGCGCAGGTCCTCGATAAAAAAACCGCGGTTGATAGGAATTTTCTGCGCTTGCTGCCAGGCCTGGTAGGTATCGACCCGTGCCTCATTGTCGTACTTCATTGGAAATTGGTCTCCCTTCTTGTCAGTTGCTTTGAATTGGATTGAGTTTTTCCTCACGCACTCGATGACAACCTCAGAGGACATACGCCGGCTGCTGCTCATGGGACATTCAAAAGTTTCTCGACGTAGGCCCTCATCACCATGCGCTCGATCTCACGGATGCTTTTCACGGCTCCCGGAGTTCGTATGACGTTCAAGATGGGTTGGAGATCGCTCTCTTGCAGGCGTTGCAACTTACCTTTGTCGCGCGCCACCTCCTCTAAGACCGAAACCGGCGGCGCCGAAAATTCATAGCTGAGAAAACGGTCCACGATCGCTTCATCGACTAGATCGATTCGATTGGTAGTCAATATGACGGCGGTGTGAGCGGTGTCGAGATCATCGATACTATGGAAGAAGATCGAGTTCTGGCTGAAATGCCATTCTTTCGCGCCGACCGAATGACGCGTCAAAAAAAGCGATTCGACATCGTCGAACAAGATGATCGTCCGACGCTTGGGATCGTTGTCGTGGCGATGATGTCCGCCGCTCTGTCCGTCGCGCGCGTACTTGAAAATTTCCCGAATCTGTTCCTCGGTGTCGCCATATCGCCCGCGCGCGACATCGGCGCCATCGACGAGGACCATCACGACTTCATCCGAATTTCGCCCGGCCATGCCGTTATCCCCGAACCGGCGGCACAACTCGTAGGTCAACCGTTTGCCCATGGCCGTCTTGCCAACACCGACGCCGCCATGAAAGAGAAAACCTTTCAGGGCGCTTCGCTCCATATGTTCTCTCCACTGGTAGCTGACGATGGCGGTGATCTCTCGAAGTATTTCGCGATAACGGGAGCCAATCAGGTCTCGCTCGGCGTGGCCTAATCCGTCCGGCGATTCGCCAGGAGTGAACGGACCGAATTCGTCGCGCAAACGCTCAAACGTGTATAAGTCGACGTCGCTGTCACGCATCTAGAATTCCAACTCGGGAAAAAATACTGACTACTTTTGCCCGTCCCAATCGGGTGCCGCCTCAACTTGTTCCAGCTCGGCGCCCCGGTCGACGCCGAGAATGTCCACCAGGTTCAAGTCCGCTGAGACGAACCTGACCCGGCGACGAGGGTCCGCATTCACATGCTGGACGACGACGCCGTTGCAGCGAATCGGTATATTAACTAGATCTTCGGCTTGCCAATCGTATCGCACACCGTCAAGCAGAGTGTAACCCTTTCCTTCTAGTACGTACAAAACAGAGCCACCCGGTGTCTTCTGTGCTCCCGTTCTCCCGCCGGGAGGGATTTCCTGTTCAAAGACGATCATGGAGCGAATGGCCGTGTTATCCAGAGCGGGGTGCAAGAACCACTTGATTTTGCCTTGCCGGTTGCTTTCCCAGGGCAGATCGCGACCCTTGATGAGCCAGGCGCCTTTGCGTTGGTGCTCGCGCTGGCGATCGCGCAGCTGATACAGCCACTCGAGCAAGTTCTCGGCTCTATCGGCGTAGGCCGCGCCAAGATTCTCTTCGGTGGAACGGAACTTATTCATCGGGTACCCCGCGCGATGTTTTTCGCTTTGAAATCCGGGTGGTTTTCGAGCTGCACCATTTCACTTGCACCCCATTCAAAGAGCGCCCCGCTGATGAACGCAATCCACTTGGCCGGCTTGTCGTCATAGCGATTGTAGTGCTTGTGCTCAACGCCGCCGGGTTTCAAAGGCAAGAGCAGCAGATCGCCTGCTTCCCAATCATGGCGCTCGCCGTCCACTTCGGACCATCCCTCGCCCTCGATAATATAAATGACCAGGCCGCCTTGATGGCGATGTTTTCCTGAATGAACCTTGATGTCCTGAACAAAAATATTCCAATCATCCAACACGGTTTCGGGCGTCTCGCCGCTGTAGCGCGATGGCCACATGTAATGCTTCACCAATGCCTGACGGGACATGACCCAAGGACAGTCCTCCCCGCGGATGACGACCTGGCCAGTAAAAGAGCGCTCGCGCTCAGCGCGCTGGTGCGCAATGATTTCTTCGTAATTGTCGCGCTCCCGGGTTCGCTCTCGTTCACGAGTCGCCATAGCTCACCTTCCTTCCACAATCAATGAATCAACTAACGCAAAGTACCTAACCTCTACGATGCGGTCAAGCTATGGAACTCGCTGCATATGGAAAGGCCTTTATAAGACTCGGATTGACACGGTCCCTCGAAGGCCTTTATAAAGGGATGCATTTCGTCATCGAATAGGAGGTCCTTATGATGAAGTTCCGTATGGTTGTGATGATCGAAATTCTCATGGTGATGGCGCTTTTTGGCTTCAACTCGGCGAGCGTCGCGGCCGAATGGGATAGCACCCTCGAAGCCGCGAAAAAAGAAGGCAAGGTATCGGTGATCACCGACGTGACCGCCACGTTGCGTGATGCCCTCACCTTGGAATTTCAGAAGAAGTACGGGATCTCCGTCGAGCTGTTTGGCAGCTCAGGCCGTGAGGTTGCTCCCCGGGTCGCTGCCGAGCGAAAGGCGGGACAATTTCTCTGGGATATTTACATCCACGGATCCACCACAGCGCTTGAAGCGATGATTCCCATGGGCGCGTTCGATCCCTTGGAGCCGGCGCTCATTCTACCGGACGTCAAAGATCCCAAAACATGGCGCGGCGGAGCGATTGAATTTCTCGATCCGGGCAAGATGGTCATAGTGATGACTCCCTTCCACCGGGGCACGATCTTTTACAACACCAAGCTCGTCGATGCCAAAGAGTTCAAGTCGCACAAGGATCTGCTCAATCCCAAATGGAGGGGAAAGATGGTGATGGACGACCCGCGCAGGGCCGGACCCGGGGTGGCGACATTCACTTTCTTTTATCTTCACCCGGAGCTTGGCCCGGATTTCATTCGCGCACTGGGTAAACAACAGATCACCATCCTGAGAGACTACGCGCAGGAGGTGGATGCCGTGGGTCAAGGGCGATATTCGGTGCTTATCGGCGCCGCGGACTTTGTCGCCATCAACCGGGCGAAACAAGGAGTGCCGATTGCCATCGTCGACGCCCGGCAACTCAAAGAGGGAACCGACCTGAGTCCGACCAATGGGAACCTGGCGTTGTTTAATAGAGCACCGAATCCCAATGCAGCCAAGGTCTACATTAACTGGTTGTTGTCAAAAGAAGGACAGACGATCTTCGCCCGCGCCAACGGTTACGTCAGCGCCCGATTGGATGTGCCGACGGATCACACCGAGCCCTGGCGAGTGCCGTTGCCGGGGGCGATCAAAACCTACACCAAAGCGGCGATGCAAGTGAAGGACAATTTACAGCCGCTGCTGCAAGAGGTATTCGGTAGCCAATGATGATAGTGGTTCAACGTTCACGGTTGAAGGTTCAAGGTTCAAAGTTCGAGGTTACGGAGAACCGTTGAGACCGACGTTGAACTTTGAAGCCTTTTCGGTCAGGCTCACCGCGCGATCCACGCGGTGCCAGCGCTAGGAGCAAAGCCGGGAGGCCGCCTATCGGCAAGCCCCCCAGCCGAGGAAAGATCAATCAACGGCGATGGGATCGTTACGGTAGGTGATCGGCGGCATCTTAGACTCGACGCCGTTCTTTTTACACCGCTCTAAGAACTCCCGGCGAATTTCCGGATCCTCATCCTCATATTCGATCAGCGTGCCCCCTTCGCGCAGGCTCGTCGTCGGCCCTTCGCGATTGTTGCGGGTGCTCGCATCGTGGATGGTCGTCGGATTCTTGCGACTGCCAAGACGGAGCGCGATATGTCTAGCCGGCTCCGGCCCGGTATTGAGGTGGGTGTGAAACCAACCGTCGGGCGGGCTGTAAATACTGCCCGGCTTCCAATCGCATCGCACGACCTGGTCGCCCTTCCCGTTCTGGAACGGACGCACTCCCAATTCTTTCGGCCACATGTAAATATAGCCTTGCGAGCGCACCACCAGCAGGATCGCTCCCGCGGCGTGGTAATGGGCCTTGTGATAGATGCCGGACGGCCATTCGGACATATGTCCGATCAGGCTGTTGTCTGCCATTTCGAAGCAGGTGATTCCTCCTTCAGCAACCTTGTAAGGCGCGCTGTCGAGACGCGCGATTCTCGCATCAGCGATGAAGTTCGTGTCCCACATGCTCGTCCGTTTCGCTTTGTAGCGCTTGTCGCTCATGTTGAAGTAGGAATCTTCACCCTGATAGCGCGATTTAAATGCATAGCCGTTGTTGAAAACGAAATCCGAGTCGCGAAAGAAATCCATAATAATGGGCGCGGTCGTAACTGCCAACAGAAAGGCTGACTCGCGCGCGCCGTTGTAGAGGCGATGCCAGGTGTTGAGTGGCGGAGCAAAGAGGCTGCCTTCCGACCATTCGAACGCCTGCTTGCGCATGCCGTCGTACCAGACCTCGGTGCTGCCGCGTCCCTTTAGGACGTAGAGCAACTCGTCATACATGTGTCTTTCGGGATTGAGCGCGCCGCCTGCCGGAATCTCGACGACATACATGCCGGTAACTCCGCCGCTACCCTTCAATTGGATGTAGGAGCCAGTTCCCCCCATGCGCGCCCACGGCTTGCGCGGCAGTTCGGTCACATCCTCGACCGCAAGCCCGTCAAAAATCGGAATACCTTCCTGCTCCATCCACCGCAGGTAGGCGGCTTTCTGAGGTGTATATACAATTTCGTCCATCGCGCCCTCCATTCTCAAAAAATGCAATTCGATCTTTTAATAGTGTCTATTGGCTTGCGTTGTCAAGCCACCGTGGAATCAACGGTTCGCCCGCGACGCAGGATTTTCTCTGAATTGTGCTCGGAGGTCGTTTGCGCCCGATCAGGCGAAATTGGTATGAACGAATTCTGCGCCAAAGATGTGGCGCAACCTATCTGCGGTAGAGGAGAGGTCGTTATGCGTATCGACGTGCATGCGCACTTTTATCCGGCGAAGTATATCGACTGCGTGTCTCGTTTGCGGGGCGAACAGAATTATCGCATCCGTGCTCCCGGCGCTGCAGTCACGCTCGAACAGCGAGTTGATCTCCTAGACAGATCCGGCATTCGTGTACAGGTCCTATCCGTCGGCGCACAGCAACCGTATGGCGCCGACGTTAACGAAGCGATCAGCGCGGCCAAGCTCGGCAACGACCTCTTTGCCGAAGTCTGCACTCGGCACGGCGGTCATTTTGCCGCCTTTGCCGCTTTGCCGTTGCCGCACATCGATGCGGCCCTCTTCGAATTGGCGCGCGCTCTTGACGGTCTTGGCATGCTGGGTGTCAATCTTGGCTGTTCGGTCGCCGGCCGCCCACTGGATGACGCGGTGTTCGCACCTGTGTTTGCCGAGTTGGACCGCCGGGGCGCGGTTTTGTTCCTCCATCCTGTGGGTTGCGGGTGCGGTACGCTCCTCGAAGGCTTCGATTTGAATTTTCCTCTGGGTGCGCCGTTCGAAGACACGGTGGCCGCGCTACGATTGATTTTAGCGGGAATTGTCCACCGTTACCCCAGGATCCGCATTATCGTGCCTCACCTTGGCGGCACACTGCCGTTTCTTGTCGAACGCCTCGACGGCTCTTTAGTGGGGCGCAGCCAGTACAAGCCCAGCGAGTACTTGAAACGGCTATGGTACGACACGGTCAATGGAAGTGTTGCCGCGCTGCGCTGCGCCCGCGACGCTTTCGGCGCGGATCGGTTGCTTTTGGGCACGGACTTTCCCCACCTGGCGGGCCCAAGGTTCGAACGATGCGTAAGTTATGTCGAGCAATCGGAGTTGGCGCCGGCTGAAAAAAGCGCTGTCCTGGATGGGAATGCCGAGTGGGTGCTCGGCCTCACCGAACGTTAGGGCTTTTTTTCGAAGGGCATTCGTCCGTGTCCAGCCGGCAGCGGTCAGCTAGCTGACAAGGCAAAGCGCGAAGGATTGCTACTCATGCGCATCGCGCCGAAACCGCTGGGCCCGATGTAGTCATGGAAATCAATTTTTCCTGCCACCGTATCATGGCCGTTTGTCAATGGCTGCACGCCTACGATTGCTTCTCGCCAATCGGCAGGCCGTATTTCTGGCGCATCTTTGTGATAAAGTCCTTCGCCTCTTTCGGAATGGCGATTTGCTCGTTGACCACCGCTTCAATCTTTTCTGGGCTCTGCGGTTTCCATCCGTCGCCGAAAAACTTATCGCCTTCTTTGTCCACTTCCGGATCTTTCATCAACTTGGAAAACGCCTCGCGCAAAATTTTTATCAAATGATCCGGCGTCCCTTCCGGAGCGACAAGATATTTATCGAGCTCGGGTGCTCCGGCCCAACCGTTATAAGCCTGCCAGGCAAGGCCGGTTGGTTTTTTTGCACCTAGAAGTTCGGTAAATGTGGGGACCTCCGGAAAATCTTCACGCCGGCGATCTTCTTCCGTGCAGATGATTTGCACGACGCCCTCGCTCTGGAGATCCTTGACGAGCTTGGCATTCTGCGTGGACCACATATCAATTTCACCCTGGCGGATGGCCAGTTGCAGCTCCCGGCTCCCCGGATAGCCGTATATCCAGCGCAGATTCCAACCGAGATATTCGGCGCCCCAAACCGTCATCGCTATCCAGGTTCGGATGCCGTCCGTGTCGCCGACGACAACGGGCTTGGCGCTGCGGTTGGCAAACCTCGCCCGGGCATCGTTTCTGATCATCAGTAGTGTCCCCGGACGGGACACGCCGCCGATCATTTTGAATCTTCGCGGATCGTACTTAACGGTCGAACCGCCGCG
>JAHKKJ010000313.1 GCA_020027655.1 Deltaproteobacteria bacterium
CCGCATGATCGCAGCGGAACAGGCGCTCTTGGGTGAGTGGCCTGACGCCGACCTTTTTCGCCGGGCGGGCGATATTGCGGCGCAAGCGGTGGATCCGCCAGCCGACATCCACGCGTCTTCGAGTTACCGGCGCCATCTCACTGGCGTGTTGGTGCGCCGCGCCTTGACTACTGCGGCGAGTCGCGTCAAAGGGCGCGCGCCATGACTGAAATGATCTCGATCACTCTCAGAGTAAACGGATCCGAACGAACGGCGGCCGTTGAGCCACGCCGTTCGCTGGTTGATTTTCTGCGCCACGACCTCGGCTTGGTGGGAACTCACGTCGGCTGCGAACACGGCGTGTGCGGCGCTTGCACGGTCATGCTCGATGGCCGGACGGTGCGCTCCTGTTTGCTCTTCGCCGCCCAGGCCGACGGCTCCGAAGTCACCACCATCGAAGGCATCGGTACGGACGAAGCGCTTCATCCTTTGCAGGTGGCGTTTCAGCAACACCACGCGCTGCAATGCGGCTTTTGCACGCCGGGGATGATCTTGGCGGCCCTCGAGCTGCTGCGCGATAACGCCGATCCGAGTGACGAAGAAATACGCGTCGGTCTCAGCGGCAATCTCTGCATGTGCACGGGCTACGTCAATATCGTGCGGGCGGTGCGCGCCGCTGCACGCGACGGAAATGTGAGATGAGCACCCAAGCGAAATGGGTGGGCCAAGCGCTTGAGCGCGCGGAAGACCGAACCCTTCTGACGACGGGCGGTCATTTCATCGATGACCTCACCCTTCCCGGCGTGGCTCACGCCGCCTACGTTCGCAGCCCCCACGCCCGCGCCAAGATTCGACATATCGACGCAAGCCGCGCCCTCGATCATCCGGGAGTATACGCGGTCGTTACCGGCGAAGCCGTGGCGCAGTTCACCCGCCCGCAGCGCGGCCGGGTGCCGCTGCCTAACTCGCCCAGAGTATATGCCGTCGCCTATGAGCAGGTGCGCTACGTGGGTGAGCCGGTCGTCGGCATCGCCGCGGTGGACCGGGCGACGGCGGAGGATGCGGCGGAGCTGGTGCAAGTGGAGTACGAACCTTTGCCACCGGTCCTGGACCCGGAAGAGGCGCTTAAGCCGGATGCGCCGCTGGTGTTCGAAGAAATCGGCTCCAACGTTCTCTGGCACGACACGTTCCCGTATGGCGATGTCGAGGCGGCTTTCGCAAATGCCGATCTCGTGGTCAACGAGCGCGTGACGATTCACCGCTACTCTTCCACTCCGCTCGAGACCTTTGGTGTGATGGCGCGATACGAGCCCGCCACCCATTCGTTTACGATTTGGGGCCACACGCAGCAGCCGGCGCAGGATCTGCACGTTCTCGCCGCGGCTTTCGGCGTGTCACCCGGGCAGATTCGGCTGATCATTCCCCCCATGGGCGGTTCCTTCGGCAACAAAGTGCGGCCGCTCTTCATCATTGCCGCCGCCTTGCTCGCGCGCAAGGCGGGCCGGCCGGTTAAGTGGATCGAAGATCGGCGCGAAAGCCTGTTGGCTCTGGGCCATGCCGCGGACGGCATCATGGACATGAGCGCGGCGGTAAAAGCCGACGGGAGGGTGCTGGCGATAAAATTCCGCAACATTGAAAACGAAGGCGCCGGCATCGACTTCGCCGGGCGACACAACCTGCTCATGCTGAGCAACATCGCCAACTGTTACCGCCTCGGCGCTATCTCCTACGAAGGTTACTCGGTGGTCACCAATCGCTGCCCTGTGGTCGCCAACCGCGGCATCGGCAAGCCGTTCATGTGTTTTGCCGTGGAAAGAATGATCGACGCCGTAGCCCGTACTCTCAACCTCGATCGCGCGGAAATCCGTTATCGGAACTTCATCCAGCCCGAAGCGTTTCCCTACGACACGCCCTCGGGCCAAACCTACGACAGCGGTAATTATCCCGAGATGCTGAGGAAGGCGCTGGCGCTGGTGGACTATGACTCATTGCGGCGCGAGCAGGCGAAAGGACGCGAGGAGGGCCGTCTTCTTGGCATCGGCATCGCCACAGCCGTGGAACCGGGCGGCTCCAATCTAGCCTACGGAATGCTTATCTCCGGTCCCTCGCAGCTGCTGAGCGGCCAGGGAGAGGCAGCGCGAGTGAGGTTGGAGACCGACGGGACGGCGACGGTATTTACCGGCGGTCTCGATTCGGGACAGGGGCATGCAACGGCGCTGGCGCAGATTGTCGCCGACGAGCTTGGTTTGAACGTCAAGCAGGTGCGGGTCCCGACGACCTTTGATTCTGCAAGCCATCCATACGTCATGACCTCTGGGGTTTACTCCAATAAGTTCCATGGTCATGACACGGTGGCAGCCATAGGCGCGGCGCGCAAAGTTCGGGAAAAACTTTTGCAGCGCGCCGCCGCGCAACTCGAAGCCAACGTCGCGGACCTGGAACTCAACGATGGACGTATCTTCATCCGCGGCGCGCCCCAGAAGGGGATCACCATTGCTCAAGTGGCGAGCCGGGCGTACTGGAGCCTGGCCGACGAACAGCCGGACGGCGAGCCCGGTCTTGAAGCGCTCTATTACTATAGTAATCCCTTGGCCAATCGTCCGGACGACAAAAAGAGGGTTCGCGTACAGCTGGGTTTTGCCAGCGCCGCCCACGTGGCGGTGGTGGAAGTCGATCCGGAAACCTTCGAAATCAAAATCTTGCGCTATGTGGTGATTCACGACTGTGGTCGTCAGATCAATCCCGGTATCGTCGAGGGCCAAGTCCATGGCGCGACGGCTCATGGAATAGCGGCAGCGCTTTTCGAGGAATTTACCTACGACGAAAACGGCCAACTGCTCACGACCAGCTTCATGGATTATTTGAAACCAACCGCCGCGGATCTCCCCGATATCGAGGGTGATCGGCTGGAAACTCCCTCTCCGCTGACGTTGCTCGGAACCAAGGGAGTCGGCGAAGGTGGCGCCGTAGTTGCACCGGCGGCGATTGCCAGCGCGGTGGAGGATGCGCTTTTACCGCTAGGGATTCACATCGCAGCGCTGCCGATTACACCGAGCCGGCTGTTCGAGGCGGTGTCAAGCGGGATGAAACTGTATGAGAAAAGAAAATGAACCACCCTGCAGCAAGCTGCGGGTTATAGATCGAACACTATGACGTGACCCAAATTCGTCACCCCCGAATGTCTTAATCGGGGGTCCAGTCCGAGTTTGCCTGGATTCCCGCTAAAAGCATGCGGGAATGACGGACTCTGACGGACCTAACAAGCGTCTTTACGCAGCAAGCTGCGGGGAATCAAACTCGCTGATTGAAAATTCGAAAGCCAAAACTAAAAATTCAGGAAGCGGGAGATTTAGCTTCTGCATTCTGATGTCTGGATTCTGACTTATGAATTCTGTGTTGCTCTGGATTTGCGAATGACGAGGAGGCGATCCTAATGGCAAAACCCATCGTAGCGAAGCCCCAGCTTTCAGCCGCCCCTTTCGGTTCCGACTTGCATCAGTTCCTCGAGCAATACGAGCGCGCCTATCCAGACGAAGTGCTGCATATTGAAGAACCGCTGCAGGCCGAGTGGGAGATTGCCGCCCTGGCGATGAAACTTGAGAAAGCGCACCGCTTTCCGCTGCTGGTCTTTCACAACGTGGTTGTCGACGGCAAGCGCGCGGAAATGCCGCTGGTTACATTCTTGATGGCGAGTCGTCTCCGCTTGGCCCGCGCCATGGGAGCCGAGGTGCGCAGCGCCGGGCTCGCCTGTTACGAGCGGGTACAAACGCGACATGAGCCGGTCACCGTTGAGCGCGACGTGGCGCCGGTGAAGCAAGTTGTCGAAAAGGGCCCGGACATCGATGTGCGCCGGTTTCCGGCTCTACGCCATCACCGGATGGATCCAGGCCGCTACATCACGGAAGGCCACTTTCTAACTTTCAATCGCAACACCGGTATAGACAATTCCGCCATGCATCGCGGCTGGTTGGCCGATCGTGACGAGATCCGCGTCTGGCTCGCGCCGAATTCGCACAACGCCCATAACCTGCGTTACTGCGAGGAGGCGGGAGAAGACATGCCGGCAGCATACTGGATCGGGCATCATCCGCTGGCGCTGCTGGGGGCGGCGAACCACGTGGGACCGGAAGAAAGCCACTACCAAACCGCGGGCGGCACCTTGGGCTCGCCTTTGCGCCTGGTCCCTTCTGAGACGCTGGGTGAAAAGTTCCTGGTGCCCGCCGATGCGGAAGTGGTGATCGAGGGATATATGCCCAGAGGCCAGCGCAAGCCCGAGGGGCCGTTCGGAGAGTACACGCGCCACGTCGGACCGCAGCGCTGGGGTCCGCTGCTCAAGGTCACCGCGGTGACACATCGCCGCGATGCCTATTGGGACGACGTGATGGTCGGCCACACTCATTGGATCATCAGTTTAACGAAAGAGGGCGAAGTCTTTCGCGCAGTGCAACGATCCGTGCCCGGGGTGAAGGCCGTGCATTTGCCGATGTCGGGTTGCGGCGTGGCGCATGTTTACGTTCAGATACGCAAGACCGTGGAGGGTCAGGGCAAAACCGCGGCGGTGTCGGCGTTGACTTCCTACATTGGGCTGAAGCATGCGTTTGTCTTCGACGAAGACGTCGATATATTCGACGAGCGGGAAGTGCTCTTGGCTCTCGCCACTCGCTTCCAGGCGGATCGTGGCCTGGTGACGTTGCCGGGCGTGACCGGATCGCCGCTCGACCCCAGCTCGCCCGACGGCAGGCTCGTGTGCAAAGCCGGTTTCGACTGCACCAAACCGCTGGGCAAGCCTTTCGCCGAGCGGCTGTCGATCGCCGGTGAAGTGCTGGCGCGTATCGATCCGCTAAAGATCATTGGCGAGAAGCGCTGGAGCGATATCCCCGTTGAGCCGTGGGGATGAAATGGTTTCGCGTCTCGTGTTTCGAGTTCAACTTAAAGATTGATGACTCGCGATAACCAAGCGCTGATATTTTTGTTTTGTGCAAAATGCTGGAATAGTGGAGCGATCAAGAAAATGACGAGCTCGATTCTCATGACCCGAAACCCGAAACTCATAACCCGGAACTACGAAGGAGGTGCGTCATGCAGGGCACAATGAAAGCGGCGCGCATTTACGGTTTTGAAAAAACCAGCAAGTCGCGTGATCTACTGCGGGTCGATGAAGTGCCGATTCCCGAGATTGAATCCGGTGAGGTGCTGATCCGGGTGTTGCGCGCGGGGCTCAATCATGGCGATCTGCACATGCGTG
>JAHKKJ010000314.1 GCA_020027655.1 Deltaproteobacteria bacterium
TCCGTAGGAGATTGAAACTGTTAGCGCGTCCAGGTACGGCCCCTGATCCCCTTGTGGAAACGAATCATAGCGCGGCAGCTTTGGGGTCAGATCTTGGACTATGTACATGCTCCTATCCGAGAGCAATTCCGGGGACAGTATACAGCAATTGACGAGTAGCCTCAGACAGATGCAAACTCTGGCGCGCTTTGTCGTGTGACCTCCATAGAAAGGGGCTTGTTCCAGACGTTCCAATCGTTCCAGCCGTTCAAAGCCTTGCGGCGGTTCAAAGTTCAAAGGGTTCAACGTTCAATGTCCACACCCCGTTAGCGATTTTTCGCATCACGTCGTGCAGCGTGCGCCGGATGGATGTTTTCTTCTCCGCTGATCACAGAGAAGAATACCTCAATCTGTTATCTCAATCGGCTTCCAAACACGCGCTGGATTTCCTAGCAGGCGTACCGAACTGAGAGGGCTAAAGGGTCTTTACTTTTGCTGTTCGGCGGCGCCTATACGAGATCAGCGGAGTTCAGGAAAAGCGGGGTCATTAGCTTTCTCCATCACATTCGGTTTTATAACAAAAACATTTCCCGACGATCCCAACTATTTACATACTCAACAACGTACCCGAGACTACCTCGAACTTACCCAAAATTCCCATGCTCTCCGCCGATTGAATGCGAAAAGGCTTGGTAGAGGGGGTACTCTGGGTCGACCCACGAGGAGATCGTCATTTCTAGGGCTTATGTGGAAGCCGTTTTTCCGCGCACCGGATGATAATTGAGCAATTCAAGGAACAGTATTCAGCAATTGGCAAGTAGCATGAGACAAAAGCAAACTCTGGCGTTCTTATCACTTGACCTCCATCGGAAGTCGGTTGTTCCAGTCGTTCAAAACGTTCAATCGCTAACGCATAACCGCGGCCAGTTCCAAACGTTCCAGTCGTTGAGGATGTGCGAGGTAATGATTCTCCCTGAATTCTGGCGAAAAACCATCGGGATCGTTCCAGATTTTGCGCACGTTTTGTTCGTTGTCGGCGGGAGCGGGACCACTTACGAGATAGATCTATCCACCTCCGACAATCCCGATCAAACAGTTGTCATCCCTTATATTCCCCAGTCCCTTCAGTTTCAGGCCGACCAGGCCCATAGGGTCCCTGCGCTGGATCTCATGCGCTCAATGATGCGTGGAGTCCGGTGGATGGGTACGAGGCAGAAAACTTTGTAGTCAATCTCGCCAAATCATGGATCGAGGCTAACCCATGACTAGGAGTCGGCTGAGATTTGGGCCTGGAGAAGATGCCATTTAGATTCAGCTTCCGGTGCCGCCAGATTTACCCGGTCGCCATTGTGTCTCCCTTCTGGGTTGTGAAAGGCAACGGACGAGTTTAATTTTTGCTTTGGTTTTAATCTTCAGAAGAAGTAGCATCACCGCCGGTTGATAAAGTTGTGATTTGCGATGGTACTTGGCGTGTCGTAATCAAAATACCCGGGAGATTAACATGGATGAAATAAAAAGGATTCTAGCGCCGACGGACTTGTCAGCCTTTTCCGCCAAAGGTCTCGTTTATGCGGCAAACTTGGCCAAAGCTCTCGCCGCCCAAGTGATCGTTTGTCATGTCGTACGAACTGAGATGGACGCAAAAAAAGGGGACAGGCTGATTTTCACCTGGACTGGAGGGACTGAAAAAAGTTGAAATCGGTGCCGCGTTAAAGTGCAACGGGCATGTGAGATCGCGGAGTTGAGGAGTCAATGAGCGAATATCAGTACTATGAGTTCCAGGCTTTGGATCGACTGCTGACACAAGAGCAGATGTCCGAGCTGAGAGCCTACTCGTCCCGCGCCCGGATCACCGCCAGTAGCTTCGTCAACGTCTACAACTGGGGCGATTTGAAGGGGAATCCTGTCCGATGGATGGAGCAGTATTTTGACGCCTTCCTCTATTTCGCCAACTGGGGTTCTCGCCGGTTCATGCTGCGATTACCCAAAAAACTGCTTGACCCGCAGACCGCAGCTTCCTATTGCGCCGACCAAAATTTTTTCTGTCGCCAGAAGGATGACCACATCGTGCTGTCCTTCGAGTCCGAGCTCGAGGATTACGAATGGGACGAGGGGAAGAGCTGGTTGGCGTCGCTCGTGCCGTTACGCTCCGATCTGATGCGCGGCGACCATCGTGCTATGTACCTCGGTTGGTTGCTTGCTGTGCAATTCCAAGAAATTCCCGACGACGCTCCGGAGCCGCCCGTGCCGCCGGGACTGGGCAAACTGAATGCTGCTCTTGATTGCCTCGCCGATTTCCTGGGTATTGACGCCGATCTCATTGCCGCGGCAGCGGAGCGCAGTCCGGAGCAGCAAGTTTCCAGCCCTTCCAGGAAGGAAATCGACGAGTGGGTTCGAACTCTTCCGAGCGCTGAGAAAGACGCGATCGTCGTGAGGCTGATCGACGGAGACGATCCGCACCTGTCGTCCGAGGTTCGGCGACGCGCGATCTTCGAGATAAGCGGAAGGCGGTCGGACGAGAGGCTGGGGAGGACGGCCGGTGAGATCCTTGCTCGTGCCGAGATCATAGCTGCCGAGCGGAAAAAGAAGGAGGCGGAGCGGCGCGCGAGAGAGAAAGCCATGCGCGAGCGAGCGGAGGCCGAAGCGCGAAAGAAGCGGCTCGAATCGCTCGCAGGCAAGGAGAACGAGCTCTGGGCGACAGTCGATAGACTCATTGCCACCAAGCAACCCAGACGGTACGACGAAGCGGTATCCCTGCTTCAGGACTTGCATGATCTCGCCAAGTTGCAGGGCAAGGGGCCCGATTTCAAATTTCGTATGGGCGCGCTCCAACGCGAGAATTCAGGCAAGAGCACCCTGATGGAGAGGTTCCGAAAGGCGAAGTTCCTGGGAGGAATCGCGTGACGCCGTTTGTGCCATTGAAGCGGTAAAGAAAAGGGGACATTCTGGGTTTCCTGAGTTCACCGCAGATCCGCAGTGCATTTGTACCAGCGCACTCATAGAAGAGGAGCAACCCAGTCATGAAGAAAGTTTTCACTATGAAGGAACTCGAAGCTCTTTATTCAGGAGAATGGGTGTTGTTGGTCAATCCGAAACACATCGAACGATTGGAAAGGCTTCGTGGGGAACTGGTGTTCCATAGCAAGGACCGAAATGAAGTCTACAAGGAAGCGCACAAGCGGAAAGACGCTCACACGGCGATCTTCTATGTCGGTAAACTTCCTGAAGACCTGGCGGTTGTGCTTTGATGCGGAAGTGAGTCGGAGTGAAACAATCGTGCAACGATATTGGTTTGGAGGAACTTTATGAAAGCTGTAAAGGTCGAGACCGACGGGTCTATTAAACTTCCCGAGGAGATGCTTCGGCTATTTCCGACTTCAACTGAATTGGCGGTGTGGACGGAAGGGGACACTATCGTCCTCAAGCGCTTGCAACCGCTAAAGCCGTCTCAAATAGCCGAACGAGTTCCACAGAAAGAGCCGCCGCTAAAAGATATTGCTTCTGAAGTGCACCGCATGAGACGCGAGGCTCGGAGACGACGTGGCTAAAACGAGACTCGTGCTGGACACAAATGTCTACATCTCAGGGTTGCTATGGACCGGGATTCCGCACCGATTGATTCGGTTGGCGGAAGCGACGGATGTCACGCTGGGGACGACGCCAGCAATCATGGAGGAGTTGCGCGAGGTGATGGGCCGTCCAAAGTTTAGATTGAGGATCAGAACTCTTCAGACATCAGTGTCGGAAGTAATGGAATCACTATTGAGCATTGTTGAGGTTGTTCAGGATTCGCCGATTGAGCCAGTAATCAAAAGAGACCCTGATGACGACAAGATTTTGGCCTGCGCAATCGCTGCGCAAGCCGACTGGATTGTTTCTGGCGATGATCATCTGTTGTGCCTAAAACGCTACAAAGGAATTCCAATCGTTACACCAAGACAATTTTCGCGGGCTTGGGAAAAAATGAAATGAAGTCGTCGGCGAGTGAAAAGAATCCTTCGCTGAATGGTTATTTTTCATTTCAGCGCTTCCGCTTTCATCTTGAGCCAAAAGCCACGTTGCACATGCCCGCGCACAACAAGGGCAATGTCATTCGGGGCGGGTTTGGCAGCACGTTTCGGCGGATCGTGTGTCATGCGAACTGCCGCGAGCCGGAGACGTGTGAGTTTCGGAACGTCTGTCCGTACACGGCGGTGTTTCATCCGTTTGTTCCGGAGGGTTCCGAGAAGATCAGCAGGAACCGGGCTTACTTGGTCAGCCAGCGGATTTTGATGAGGCGTTCGACCGACTCGAACTCGGGATCGCCGGTCAAAACGGTTGCGTCCAGCCGTTGGGCGGTCGCAACGCAGAATGCATCGGCATAGGAGAGCGCATGCTCGCTTTTGATCTCGGCGGCAGCTTGAACCAACGGTTGATCCACCGGGAAAAGATCGATCGGCAGTTGTTCCAGGAGGCGAAGGGCATCCATCGTCTTGGCATGACCTACGCGTCGCTTGACGATGTAGTAGAACTCGCCCCAGTTGATCCAACTCAGAATCGCGCGGCTGCGAGCCTTCTCTTGGTCGTAAAGAGCGCGCTGAACCACTTGCCAGCCGGGTTCGCGGTGATAGAGACTCACCAGGGCAAAGCTATCGAGAACGAGCTTTTCGCTCACGGCGCGCCTCTTCCCGATGTTCGCGGCGAAGATCTTGAGTCAAGGAAAACCGGCCCTTCAAAAAACCCGTGGCTGCCTGAATCGGATCAGGAGGAACCGGGGTGAGGACCAATCGTCCTTCTTCTTCGGCTAAATGCACTTTGCCGCCGGGCTTGAGCCCCAGCTTCCGGCGCAGGTGCTTGGGAACCAGAATCTGCCCCTTTTGGGTGAGTTGGGCTACGGACATAGATTTTTCCTCCGTTGAAAAGAAAGTGTACCAAGACCCCAGAATGTAGGCAAGCGCGATGATCAATCTATTTCTTCAACACTTCCGTTTTCACCTCGACCCCAAGGCGCCGTTGCGCATGCCCGCGCACAACAAGGGCAATGTGATCCGGGGTGGGTTTGGGAGCACGTTTCGGCGGATCGTGTGTCCGTGAATTGTCGGGAGCCGGGGACTTGTGAGCTACGGAATGTGTGTCCTTACACGGCGGTCTTTCATCCGTTGGTTCCGGAGGGTTCCGAGAAGATCAACAGGAGTCGGAATATCCCCCGGCCGTTTGTGATTAAGCCGCCGCTGGACACAAAGGAAGCTTATCTACCCGGCGAG
>JAHKKJ010000315.1 GCA_020027655.1 Deltaproteobacteria bacterium
CAAAGCGAAGGAGTCCTCCACCGCGACGCCGATGGATTTTCAATTCACTAAAGACGTCGATCCGACAACCGCCAAAAAAAGAGCCATCACCATGTTTGCCTGGCTCCTTGGTTTCTTTTTGCTTATTTGGCTCGTCGGCTTTCCCATCGGCATAGCCTTAATGATGTTCACTTACCTAAAGTTTCAGGGGCGGGAATCCTGGAAATTGTCGATTCTATTGACGGTCATCGCGTGGCTATGTTTTTGGGGCCTTTTCGTCAGGTTGCTCCACCTGCCGTTTCCCGATGGCCTGGTCTTTACTTGGCTTGGGCTCAATTGACGCCGCTTGTACCCATTAACAGTTTGTACTTAAACCAACTGGTCGAACGTCAACAAGTCCAGTTCGACGCGCGCAAGTGCGAGTGGATCGGCACGCAGGAAAAGGCGCCGATCATGCTCTGCTTCCGCGCCGATGCGTCCTCATGGAAGGACTCTCAGGGCTAAGCTCAACACCGTGACGGGTTATCATGGGGGCGGCGAAGTTGTTGGCAGTTCGCATTAAGAAAAGGAGAACACATGAGAATTGCAATTCTCGCGCTATGTCTATTTTTGGCGTGGGCTTCTCGCCTTCACGCGCAAACGCCGTACTACCAAGGCAAGCAGATCAAAGTGGTCGTTGGCTTCACCACCGGTGGCTTTTATGACCGCTGGGCGAGGCTATTGTCCCGTCACATGCCCAAGCACCTACCCGGCAACCCGGAAATGGTCGTGCAAAATATGCCCGGGGCCGGATCCATAATCGCAACGAATTATGTTTACAGCGTGGCCAAACCCGACGGCTTGACGATCGGCTTTCCAAGTAATTCCATTTACCTGGATCAATTGGTGGGTCGAAAAGAGGCTCAATTCGATATCCGAAAATTCGCCTGGATCGGTTCGCCGGTACGGGAGCCAATGATCTTTTACATTCGGTCCGACTCGCCCCATAAAACTATCGCGGACGTCAAGAACGCGAAAGAACCGCCCAAATGCGGCTCTACCGGTACCGCCAGTAGCGACTTCATCTTATCCAGAATGCTCGAAGACACGTTGCCTCCACTCAAAATCAACACGGTTCAGGGCTATCCCGGTGGTGCTGAGATTGATCTAGCCGTAGAAAAAGGTGAGGTCATATGCCGCGGCATGACTGCGTCTCCCTACTTTGGCCGGGAACCTTTTTTGACGTGGCAGAAGAACAAGTTTGTCCGGGTGTTGCTCTATACTGGAGACAAGCGCGACGAGCGCATACCGGACGTTCCGACCCTGAAGGAGATATTCGACAAAGAGAAAGTTCCTGAAACCAACCGACGGGTCGCCGAAGTTATCTTGGCCGGTGAATCGTTTGGCCGGCCGATCGTAGCTACCCCAGGAACACCCCCGGATCGGCTAAAAACATTGCGTGAAGGCTTCAATAAGGCGATGAAAGATCCAGATCTGCTCGCCGAAGCCCAAAAAGGCAGGATGGACGTTGATCCGGAAAGCGGTGAAAACCTGGAGAAGTTGGCCACTCGGATATTGGACCAGCCGCCTGATGTTATTGTCCGGGTGAAGAAGATACTGGGTAACTAGTCCCTCTATCGTTTTAAGCGACAACTAATGATAGAAATCACTGCATAGAATAGTTCTAGGAGGTCCAAAAAATGAAGCAACTATTAATGGCTCTTTTCATTGTACTGCTCTTGGGTGCCGGCGTGCAGGCCCAGGCACCCTTTTATCAAGGCAAGACACTGAGCCTTATCGTCGGCTCTAAAGCCGGCGACGTCTATGATCTCTATCCACGGCTGCTGGCCGAGTATTGGACCAAGAATATTCCGGGCAATCCGAACATCATCATTCAGAACGTGGCCGGAGCTGCCTCGCTGATAGCCGCGAACCAGGTTTACAACATCGCTAAACCGGATGGCTTGACGTTGGCAGCCATCTATCCAGCCCTCTATTTCGATCAACTCGTGAAGAAACCGGAAGTGAAGTACGACTGGGCGAAATGGAACTGGATCGGCAGCCCGGTAACTTCCAATCATCTCCTGTACATGCGTGCCGACACGCCTTATAAGACCATTGAAGACGTGCGCAAGGCCGCGACCGCTCCAAAATGCGGCGCCACTGGTGTCGCATCCACGGGTTACTACATGCCCAAGCTCGTAGACGAGGTAGTCGGCACGAAATTTGACATCGTATCGGGCTATATATCGGGACAAGATATCGATCTGGCGGTCGAGCGTGGCGAGCTTCAATGCCGGGCATTCACGATCACCGCCTATTTCGCCCGCGAGCCTTTCATCTCCTGGCGCAAGCGGAACTTCGTGAACATATTGTTCCAAACCGGGAGCAAACGAGATGCGCGGCTCAAAGACACGCCAACCATCTATGAGCTAATGGACAGCTACAAAACCAACGAGGCCGGCCGGCGCCTAGCCAAAGTGATCTTGGCCGGTGGTGATTTCGGCCGTCCGCTCGTCGCCCCTCCCGGGGTACCCGCCGACAGAATAAAAATCTTACGGGATTCCTTTGACAAAACAATTAATGACCCAGCGCTTATGGCCGAAGCCGAAAAGCGACGACTTGAGATCGATCCGACAAGGTGGGACGAAATGGAGTCTCTGGCGAAAGAGGTCATGGCCACACCGCCTGACGTTGTCGCCCGGATGCGCAAGCTTTTGGGCGAATGACAAGCCGCAACTCATCGGGCGCAGGATCAATTGGCTTATATCAAGATGTCCCCTTTTATCTTATGCGGGAGGAAGGAAGAATAACGATGCTTCGGAGTTTATTAGCTTGCCTGCTGGTTCTGATGGGTAGTTCTCACCTGCAGGCGCAAACTAATTTTTACCAGGGTAAAACAATTACGATAATTGCGGCTGCCAAGGCGGGCGACGTTTATGACCTTTATCCACGCCTCGTCGCGGAATTCATGCCGAAGCACATACCGGGAAACCCCAACATCATCATTCAGAACGTTGCGGGGGCGGCCGGGCTGATCGGCACAAATCAGGTTTACAATCTCGCCAAACCGGACGGCCTGACCTTGGGCGCGATTTATCCGGCGCTTTACTTCGAACAGCTTGCGAAACGGTCCGAAGTCAAGTTCGACTGGACAAAATTTATCTGGATCGGCAGCACGGTGAGCTCCAACAGTCTGATGTATATGCGGGCCGACACACCGTATAAGACGATCGAAGATATTCGCACCGCAACGACTCCGCCCAAATGCGGAGCAACGGGAGTCACTTCATCCGCGTTCTATATGCCCAAACTATTGGAAGATGCCATTGGCACCAAGTTTGACGTGGTGTCGGGCTATGTCGCCGGTTCAGACATCGATCTCGCCGTGGAGCGCGGCGAAGTCCAGTGCCGGGCTTTTACTATTAACGCCTATTTTGCCCGGGAACCGTTTATTACCTGGCGCAAAAAAAACTTCGTTCGCGTACTGTATCAGACGGGAAGCAAACCGGATCCAAGGCTCAAGGACGTTCCGTTGTTTAATGAATTGATGGACAAGTACAAGACGCCGGAAAATGTTCGCCGTCTGGTAAAAGTGGTCGTAGCTGCCGACGAGTTCGGCCGGCCCATCGTTTTTCCTCCGGGAGTTCCCGCCGATCGAGTCAAGATCATCCGCGACGCCTTCAACAAAACGATCAACGACCCGGCCCTGTTGGCTGAGGCGGAGAGGCGAAGGCTGGACATCGATCCGGCTACAGGCGAAGAACTGGATTCCCTGGCGAAGGAGGTCATGACCGCGCCGCCAGATATCGTGGAGCGGGTGAAGAAGCTTATCGGAATGTGATGCGTCTGAGGATTGATCCATTAGTCTGACGGAGGCCATATGTCGAGGGATTCCAGCAATCGCAAGTTGAGAAAAAAGCGCCCGGACGATTGGCGCGCGGAGTCGATCATCGGAAGAGCGAAGCGACTAGCTTCGCTCTTCTTTTTTGTGCTTTTGCTGGCCGGCTGGAGCGTTAACCTCTATGCTCAAACTCCCTACTATCAAGGGAAGCAAATCAAACTCGTCATCGGCTCGACCGCAGGTGGCGGCTACGATCTTTGGCCGCGCATGATGCTGCGTTATCTGACCAGGCATATTCCGGGTAACCCGGAAATCATCCCGCAAAACATGCCCGGCGCCGGCGGAGTGGTCGCCGCAAATTATATCTATGGGATTGCCAAGCCGGACGGCTTAACCATCGGCGCTTTCAATCCGGCGCTCTACTTCGATCAGTTGATCAAGCGCGACGAAGTAAAATTCGACTGGGCCAAATTTACCTGGATCGGCTCCCCGGAGCAGAACGAGATTCTCCATTTCATCCGGGCCGACACCCCTTTCAAGACCGTGGAAGATTTGCGCAACGCCAAGGAGCCGCCTAAATGCGGCACTACCGGAACCGGGTCGACCGGTCATTATATACCGCGACTCATGGAGGAAACCTTGGGGATCAAGACCACTATCGTCAGCGGTTATCCGGGCGGGGCGGAGATCGATCTCGCCATCGAAAGAAATGAGGTGGTTTGCTGGTCTCCGCTGATCGCGACCTACTTCGGCCGGGAACCCTACAGGCGATGGCAGAAGTCGGGATTTACCCGCGTGGTGCTGCAGTTCGGCTCGAAGCGCGATCCTCGGTTGAAAGACGTCCCGACTCTGACGGAAATGATGCACCAGTACAACACCCCGGATTCGGGCAAGCGGCTCGCCAAAGTTATTGTGACGGCCGTGACGATGGGTCGCCCTATCTCGGCTCCACCCGGCGTGCCCGCCGAGCGCGCGAAAATTCTGCGCGACGCCTACACCAAAGCGATCAGCGACCCCGAGCTCCTCGCGGAAGCCGAGAAACGCGGCTGGAACGTCGAACCGCTAGCGGGCGAAGAGCTTGAGTCACTGTCGAAAGAAGTCACCGCGCAACCCGCCGACGTAATCGAGCGGATGAAATGGGTGCTGGGGAAGTAGACGACGATTCCGCTGAAAAACCCTCCGTTCATCCTTCGAGAACCTCAGGACGAACGGAGAAGCGGTTGAAATCTTTGGAGATTTTCCGTTCATGCTGAGCATAGTCGAAGCATTCCGAGGGTTTTTCAGCAGAATTGACGACGGAGCAGCGGAAAATCGAGTGATGGTACTCCAGTATTCCAACACTCCAGAACTCCGGTTCCGAGGGAGTAACAGTTTATGAAACGGTTCTTGGTGCTGTGCTCTATCGCCTTCTCGCT